>CAMXSH010000062.1 GCA_947246475.1 uncultured Roseburia sp. | reverse complement strand
GAGTCTCCAGTTCTCTTTGTGTTATGTCCCACATATACCAGAAGTGTCTCACCGGCATAGGCAGCCTTTCCCAGCGGCTGCCATGGATTTAAGCCGCTAAAGCCAAGATGTTTATCCTTCTGCCCTGTGATCCTGTTTTCTACTTCTAGAGAAGGATCCAGCTTGGAATTCAATATCTCTCTTGCCGTCTTGATCTCCAGTGTCAGCTCCTGGAACAGCGGATGTTTTTCTCCGCTCTCTTCATCTACCGTATTGAGCCGTTCTTCCAGGGCAGCGATGACAGCTTCCGTCACATCTTTGCGCAGGGTCGTATGCATTTCATCTTCATACAGCCTCATGATATCATCTTCCAGGGAGTCATATTTGTGAAAATGTATCTCACCTACCATGAGATCCCCAGAACCTCCCCAGCTTCTGCCAAGGCACATGTGGATCTTATTCGCCGTGATGGCGCCGTCAAATTTTATAATATAATAAGGATTATTATTTTCATCTTTTTTCTGGATCAGGCGGGCGTTTACGATCTGCTCCTTATCTGGATTTTCCTTGTTCCAGTATCCGATCCTCACAACATTCACCGAGGTCTTCTGATCCGCGGCTGCAAAAGTCATATAGTTCATCGGATAATCGTCATCCAGTGTTATGATCATTCCCTTGCCAAGACTTGGATAAGCGACTCCGTCATCCCAGTCAGACTTGATCCAGTAGGATCCAAAATTATTATCCACCAGTCCCAGAGCACTGCCAGCGGTTGTATCCAGCGGGCTGCTAACCATCTTAGCTCCCCCGCTTCCACCGATTGTAGCATTTACGATATGATCGCTCAATACTCCCTCACCTTTGGAGGTATTTAACAGCTTATAGGTCGGAAGCTGAGGCGGGCCGTCATCCTTCGTAACTGCTGAGGATACAAGGGAAGCCTTGCCCCATCCCAGCTCATTCCAGCTTATGACATACACCGAATATTCTACATTGTCCTCCAGTCCAGATATCACATAACGTGCATCCTCCAGCTTTCCGGTTCCCGCCTGTACTGGCTGGAAATCCTTCACTACTGGCTTAAATTCTGTATCTGTTGACTTTTTGTAATATACCATATAACCAGCTGCATCTTCCATGTCCTTCCATGACACACTGATGGAGCGGTATCCCCCTTCTGCTTTCACATAGTCCGGGGGAGCAGGCAGCTTCTGAGGTTTGGGGATTCCGGTCTGCTCATTGGACCAGGGACTCTTCCAATCCCCATTTACCGAACGTACCTTTATCTTATACTTTTCATAATTGATCAGCTCTTTGTCATTGATCCCACTGATCGTATGTAATGTACTGGAGACACGGATGATCTGTGTCTCATTTTCTGCCTGGCCTTTCACCGGTCCAGACACGTAGACTTCATAACCTGTAATATTGGTCTGTGCATCCCAGGACACTGTCAAAGCTTTATTTTCAGATACTGGGGCATTTAAAGTCGGTACGTCAAGATTCGGAGGGGCAATGCGGTCCTCCATGTTGTTGACAAACTCCACCTTCGCCAGGTTAACCAGCGGCTCGTTTTTTTTCGTCCCGGTGATCTTGATCGTCACTCTTTTAACAGCAATCTGGGTTCCAAAATCCAGAATCAGTGAACCGTCTGCATCCACATGAACCTTCGGTTCCGCCGAATATGCTCTTAATGACATGCTCTGCTTCGATTCTGAGGCAAGAGGAAGCAACAGCTCCTGTTCATTCCCATTCTCATCCACGGTAACTACTTGTGCTTCTCCATCCAGGATCTCACTGGACACATCTTCGCCCTCTTCCGCTTTCATCGGCGCATGAATAGCAATCCCCTGTATCTTTGGGATATCTACTGTATCCTGCACCCCATCCTCTGCCAATGTAAATTCAAGGGCTACTGGATTGTCTGCTGAGATCGCAGCGCCAGCGTTGGATGGTTTCAGAACAATGCCTTCGGAACGGCTGAGAAACGCCTCCATGCTTCCCTCTACCGTTGTTCCCCCGACGGTCTGCACTTTTCTGAGAAGCACCAGCTTTTCGATATTGGATTCCTGTTTTTCATCGATTCCCTGTACCATGTTCTGTAGATCCACCAGATCCGTATTTCCATCCTGGTTCAGGTCGGTATCGCTTTTTTTCGGATCTTCCCGCACTGCTGACAACATCAGTTCGGTATCCTTCTGGTCAATCACGCCATCCCCATTGATGTCTCCCTGACGGATCCATCCGGGACTGGCGCCCCTTCCGCTCTCATACCTGGCTGCCCAGACCTGGATTTTTGACACCCAGCCCTTGGACACCTGAACCTTCTGTTTGTAGTCAGCAAATTTATCGGACTTGATCGTAACGGTGTAATCTCCCTGGGGGACATCAAACCGCTGGCTTTCCGTGGTCGGATCGGAACCGCTAAAATCCAGTACTTTGGATTCTTCTACCTCACCGCCACGGATCTGTACCGTTGCCTTTCCCTGAAAAGGGAACAGGCGGGAAGACCGGATTTCTACTTCCAGTCCGCTCTCTGTCTGTGACACACTTTCACGATTCGAAGTTTCACTGCTCTCCAGGGCTGTTTTTTCCGTCCGGGAACCAGCGCTTGCCGGTACAGCCGCCGCTGTCCAGGCTTGAAAAGCCAGACATCCGGTGAGCAGAATAGCAATTAATCTCCTCATTCTCTCGTTTCCTTTCTTTCAAAATATGCCGCCAGAGGCGGCACAAATAATTTCATGACTAAAACCAAAACATCAGCCTGTCGCATTGCTCCGTTCCTCATGATAGACACTCACAAGGTCATGGAAAATATTTATGCAAGCATGATATTTTCCATGACTCTATTCACTATTTTAGCCATTTTGGGTAATGCTACCATATTTTTACGCATATTTCAACAAAAAAATACAAGGGTACTGTGTGACGTTTCCCTGACCTCCTTTTCCCCGCGCAAAAAAGTCCGGCAAAACAGCTATTCCAAGCGTTTGCCAGACTTTTCCTTAATAAAAATTTTATGATTTCACCAGCGCTTTTCCAGCGTCTCCAGCCCTTTGTAGAGCCCTGTTGCCACAATACAAAGGATCACAATGCTTAAGATCACATAATCCAGCTTAAATACCTGGCTTCCGTATACGATCAGATAGCCCAGCCCCGCATTGGCGGCAAGAAATTCACCGATAATGACGCCCACCAGGGACAGTCCGATATTGACCTTCATATTACTGACGATGGTATGGGCATTTCCCGGCAGGACAATATACCTCAGTATATCGATGCGGTTTCCTCCCAGCGTGCGGATCAGCTTGATCTTCTCTTCCTCCACGGAACAGAAGGCGGTAAACAGTGTGATTATGCTTCCGAAGACAGCCACTGATACAGCAGCTACTATAATGGTTTTCATATTATTTCCCAGCCAGACGATAAACACCGGGGCAAGGGCAGTCTTTGGCAAACTGTTCAGCACCACCAGATAGGGCTCACTCACCTTTGCTACCGTATCGTTCCACCAGAGCATGATAGCAATGAGAATCCCCAAAAACATAATAAAAAAGAAGCTTAAAAAGGTTTCAAACAACGTCACTCCGATGTGATAATAAATACTTCCGTCTGCCGAGAGCTGGACAAAACATTCTGCCATTCGGGAGGGACTGCTGAAAACAAAGGGATCAATGATGCCAAAGTGAGCGGTCACTTCCCAGACCAGGATAAAAAGAACAAATATACTGATCTGGAGTACCCTAACCTTCCTTTTCTGGCGGATGCAGGAAAGGATAAATTCCCTCTGGCGTTCCGATATATCCCCGGTGAGGCTACGTTTTAATCTTCGGATCGATATTTTATTTTCCACCGTTCAATTCCTCCCATATTTCATTGAAATAATCTTGAAATTCCGGTGTACTTCTTGCCTTAAATGGAGTAATCTCCCCTTCGCAGCTGAGAGCGATGGGGATCTCTTTTTTTAACTGTGCCGGTCTTGAACTGAGGACCAGAACCCGGTCACCCATACTGATGGCTTCCGATATATCATGGGTGATAAGGATCGCCGTCTTTTTTTCTTTTTTTATGATCTTCCAGATATCATCCGAGACTTCCAGTCTGGTCTGGTAATCAAGCGCGGAAAATGGTTCGTCCAGAAGAAGCAGGTCCGGTTCCATCAACAGAGTACGGATCAGGGCGACTCTCTGCCGCATGCCGCCGGAGAGCTCCGATGGCTTTGCCTTTTCAAAAGACACCAGACCATAGGTCTGAAACAGATGATTTAGAAGCATGATTTTGTCCCCGTCCTGATTTTTCTTCTGGATCGATAAACCCAGCGCCGCATTCTGCCAGGTATTTTTCCAGTCCAGAAGATGATCTCTCTGAAGCATGTAACCGATATTTACACCCGATTTATCCCGCTGTGTATTCCCTATCAAAACCTCTCCGGAATCCGGCTCGATGAGTCCGGCAATGATAGAAAGCAGAGTAGATTTTCCGCAGCCGCTGGGACCGACGACAGCGAGAAATTCTCCGTCTTTCACATCAAAACTCAGATCATCTAAAGCGAGGGTTTCTCCGTTTACACTGTGGTAGGAATAGGATATATGACGAAATGACAAAATATTTCCCATACGCCGCCTCCCCTGTGGATATACCTCATTGTATGAAATTTTTGTCATTTTGTGAAAAAACCGCTATGTATATTCGGATAAACAACCGGAAACGATAGGGATAACATGGCACTTCCCCGGCGGTTCTGCCCTGGGAAAAATACACAGAAGAAAGGTTGCAATCATGAAAAAAATCGCTTTTTTTGATACGAAGCCATATGACAGAATATGGTTTGACCAATACAATGAATCGTTAGAAATTGATTATTTTGAAGGGAAATTGACGCCCAAAACATGTAAACTGGTCCGCGGTTATGATGGAGTCATCGCCTTTGTCAACGATGAGATCGACAAGACCGTGATCGATACCCTGCACGAAGAACAGGTCCCTGTTCTCGCCATGCGGTGCTCCGGTTTTAACAATGTAGACATTCAGGCAGCAAAGGGAAAGGTGAAAGTACTGCGTGTTCCCTATTACTCACCCTACGCTGTGGCAGAACACGCCATGGCGCTGATCCTGACTCTGAACCGGAAAATACACAAGGCATACATCCGGACCAGGGACTTTAATTTCAGCCTGAACCGCCTGATCGGCTTTGATATCCATGGCAAGACCATCGGTGTCATCGGCACCGGGCAGATCGGACGGGTATTTATCAATATCTGCCGGGGATTCGGAGCAGAGATCATCGCCTATGATCCCTACCCGGTAAAAGACTCAGACATCCCTTATGCGGACCTGGACACGCTGTTTGCCAAAAGCGACATCATATCCCTCCACTGTCCGCTGACCAGGGAATCCCACCATCTGATCAACAAAGACAGCATTGCCCGCATGAAACGGGGTGTCTATATCATCAACACTTCCAGGGGAAGCCTGATCGAGAGCCAGGCGCTTCTGGATGGGCTGACCTCTGGCAGGATCGGAGCGGCAGGGCTGGATGTGTACGAGGAGGAATCAGATTTATCTTATGAGGATTTTTCCAATATCGTGATCAAAGATGATATCCTCTCGATCCTGGTATCCCGTCCGAACGTTATCCTCACCTCCCACCAGGCCTTTCTCACAGAGGAAGCGCTGAAAAATATCGCCAGCGTTACCCTTTCTAATCTGGAGGAATATTATCACACGGGAAAATGTTCAAACGAGATCTAGCATTTCCATAAACTCAATTGTTTGAAACCGGCGGTCTACTCTTGTCGAAAAATATCTTTTTACCACCTGATCCAATTCCTTCTGCACCGCTTCTTTCACGCTGAAGGTATACAGTTTTTCTACTGGAGCAGCAAGAATACGCTGTAAAATGTATGTAGTGGTTCCCATTATTTTCACTGCGCCCCGCCCGCCGTGGGGCGCTTTTTGATAACAATCTTCGCACAGGATCCCCGCCTGCTGTTCATGAAAATAAAAAAGTTCTTCCTTTTTTCCACAGCCAATGCACGCAAATAAACGGGGTGCTTCCCCGTTTACTGCGATCATTTTAAATTCAAAAATCGTCTTTACAAGGCCCCGGTTCAGTGACGGTACCTTGAGTGCCCGCAGCGACTGGTAGAGAAGTTTCAATACTTCCCTGGCATCAAGATTTTCCCTGGTAAAGTAATCTGCCACCTCACAGAAATACATTCCCATGTAGATGTCCTCCAGTTCTTCCCGCAGCTCTGAAAAATAATTTTTTACTTCGGCAGAAGATACCGTATAGGAATCCCTGCCCCGGTATACACTAAATTCTCCAAAGGTAAAGGGCTCACAGGCCGCCAGCAGCGGACTTTTTGCCCGTCTTGCCCCTCTGGCAAAGGCGGAGATCTTGCCCCGCTCCTTTGTAAGTATCACGATCCGTTTGTCATTTTCACCAACCGGAGCGCCCGAAAGCACCATTCCCGTCACTTTTTCCTGCATGCTGCATCGACTCCATACGATTAGACTCTTTCATTCTCCCAGAATACTCCCCATATTCATCTGTTGTGTTTCTCGCGGAATCTACGTATTTTAAGTAATCCGATACCCTTCCGCTTTTTGCAAAATCATTCCAGCTATCACCCTGCATATTGGTTTCCTCCGTGGTTTTTTTCTCCGCTGGAAGGATTACTTTAAGTTCAGATAATCATCTTTTCCTTGAATCCTTCCACCGGTGTTCACTCTTTAGATTCTCCACAAAGGAATGCTGCTATACTAGAACATTCTGCCAGATCATCCATCCAGCTTTTTGTTGTACCCAAAATTTTTCAAAAGAAAATCGCTGTCGCGCCAGTCTTTTTTGACTTTCACCCAGAGCTTCAGGTTCACCTTCTTCTGCAAAAATTCTTCTATCTCCACCCGCGCCTTGATTCCGATCTTTTTGAGCATCTGCCCCTGTTTTCCTATGATGATTCCCTTATGGGAATCCCTCTCGCAGATAATGGTGGCATCGATATCATACAAATTTTTATTATTGTGGCGCAGTTTCATCTGATCCACTGCTACCGCAATGCCATGGGGGATCTCGTCGGATAGGAGACGAAGCGCTTTTTCCCGGATCAGTTCCGCCACGATCTGGCGCTCCGGCTGGTCCGTCACCGTATCCTCATCATAAAACTGCGGTCCCTCCGGCAGATACCCAAACATCACATCAATCAAATGTTCCACGCTCTCACCGGTCCTGGCAGATACTGGAACGATCTCTGAAAATTCCATAATCTCCTGGTAAGCATCGATACACTCCAGTAAATGTTCTTTTTTCACTGTGTCGATCTTGTTCATCACAAGAATTACGGGAATACTCGCTTTTTTCAGCTGCTCCGCAATATGACGCTCCCCCTTGCCGATAAAGGTCGACGCCTCCACCAGCCAGAGGATCACATCCACTTCGTCAAAGGTTCTCTCTGCCACCGTCACCATATACTCACCCAGCTTATTTTTTGCCTTATGGATCCCCGGCGTGTCCAAAAATACGATCTGACCTCTCCCGTCATGAAAAATGGTCTGGATCCGGTTCCTGGTAGTCTGGGGTTTATTGCTGGTTATGGCGATCTTCTGGCCAATGATCCGGTTCATCAGTGTTGACTTCCCCACGTTGGGCCGCCCCACCAGGGAGACAAAACCGGACTTAAATACAATATCCTGATCTGAATTTTCCATACTTTCCTCTCATCCCTCAGCCCGGCAGCACTACATTGTCACCGTGACTTCAAATAACTCCTGGTTTTCCTTTACCTTTTCTTCATTTCCCAGTACACAGATCCGGTCCTCAGAGAGTATGGCTTCCACCATTTCGGCGCAGCCACGTATATCTTCTTCCCTGGCAGCCAGGATCTCATCTCTCTCTCTCTGAACATCTTCTTCGGTAATACCGGTGATATAAGCTGACATGGAACGCCCACCCTTCGCCCGCGGTGGCAGCGGCGTATCCACGGCACTGATTGTTCCTATGATAAATTTGGTCATATCCCGCTCATCCGCTTCAAAATTCCTCAGATATTCCGGCACGCTGCGGTAAACTTCATTGGTCTCGGCAAGCTTCGGATCACGGTAGGATACAAAATATCCATCCCCGATATCCGAAAATCCACACATGATACCGTAGGCACCGCCCTTAACACGCACTTCGTTCCATAGATATTCATATCTCAGTATGGATCTCAGCACCTTATAGACACCATTGTAACCAATGCCCTGTTTTCCGTAGTTGCCCACTCTCGCTACATACTGTATCTGCCCTGCTGTGAGAAAGCCCTCATTACAGGGGATTTCCTCCTGAATCAGATCCGGTTTCGGCATCTCTGCCTCCTTCTTCTCCGGCAGACGCCCAGCCAATGCGGTAAATGCCTTTTCAAATACTGGATAGTCTGCTACTGCACAGGTAATCCCCGCCAGCATACGGTCCCGGACAAAAATATTTTCCACGAGAAATTTTAATATCTGGATCAAGTTCTCTTTATGGCTCTCAAAATTCTGATCCAGCTCTTTTAGAAAACGGTAATAGGAGATTCCGCTGAATGCCTCATCATAACAGGATGGCTCTGACAGATATGCCAGCCCCCGGCTTACTGCCGTGCTGTGTCCCGCTGAGATCAGCTGCATCTGCAGGGATGAGCACTGTTCAGCGACGATCTCTTTCAGTCTCTTTTCATCCTCCAGATGGGAACTGCTCACCGCCTCATAAAAGAGATCCAGTATTTTCTCTGTTTTGTCAGTAAACACCTTTGTACCAAATGAAGCATAGGCTTCATAATGCCCCTTTTTCACCCGGCTTCTCATTATCTTTGCATCAAAAGACATATCTCCTGCATTCTGCAGGATCTCATTGGAATAATCCAGCTTGTCATGCAGATCCGTGTCCACACAGCCCAGCACCGACATAAGAAGGCTGATATAGGGCGCATAGTCCTCCAGCCACGGTTTGATGTCAAATAAAAGATTGATATAATTGATGCCATTGGTAAAATAATCATGATGAATGACGTCACAGCCTGCTGCCCGTTTTTTAATATTAGAAAACCCAAGGGCCTTTTTTCCAATATCTTCCCGTGCCAGCAGCGGAATCTTCGCCAGATCCTCCTTCGGCGACGGCTCCTCCTGGTACTCCCTGAGCTCTTTTGTCTGCCGTATCAGTTCCTCTCTCTCTGTCTGGGACAGTGTCTCCAGATACCCGGCAAGACGCTTCTCCACCTGCTCTTCCATCTGGGCAGTCAGCCCGGTCTTTGGCTCCACCGTCACCACTGAACGGTGGGTGTTGTCCAGCAGATATTTCTGGATCAGGGACTCAAAATATCCCTCATCCATCTTTTTGCGCAGTTTCTCAAAGGTATCGTTGGCGCGTATATGGATAAACGGCTTATCCTTGTCGTAGAGCCAGCTGTCAAAGATCTGGAGCCCATACATCAGCCCCTTGGGATAGGAGCCAAAATCCGCCTCCCGATAGCGGAATTCCAGGGAATTCAGCCCTGCATTCAGAGAATCCCGGTTGATCCCCTGCTCCACCAGCTCTTCCAGTTTCTCCCGTATCACTGCGACAAACTGCTCTTTTTTGTCGCCAGCAACGTTTTTGGCAATAATGGAAAATACAGGCTGACATATACTTTCCTCGAAAAAACTGATGATCTCACTGCCGATACCGGCATCGAGAAGAGCCTGTTTTACCGGGGCACCCACTCCCTGCACCAGCACATAATTTAACACCTGAAAAGCGATGTAGAGATCTCTGTCCAGAGACGTACCAGTAACGGCATTGTAACTAAAATACGTCTTATCCTCTTCGCTCTCGCCTTCTGTCAAGGAATAATATACCTTCATATCCTTCGGCGCATCAAATGCCTTCTGACGCTTTACTTCTGAATCCACCTCCAGATAATCAAAATGGCTCAGATATTTTTCATCGATCCATTTCAGCTTTTCCGCCATATCCATATCACCGTACAGGTAAATATAGCTGTTGGAGGGATGATAATATTTTTTATGAAAATCCAGATACTGCTGATAGGTCAGGTCCGGAATATTTTCTGGATCCCCTCCCGATTCATAACCATAGGTTGTATCAGGAAACAGCGACTGCTGAATCTTTCTCTCCATCAACTGTTCCGGGGAAGAATACGCACCCCGCATCTCATTGTAAACCACTCCGTTATACTTCAACGGACCTTCTGGTTTTTCCAGCTCATAATGCCAGCCCTCCTGCATAAAGATCTTTTCTTCCTGATAAATATTGGGATAAAATACAGCATCCAGATAAACGTGCATCAGGTTCTGAAAATCTTTTTCATTGCAGCTCGCCACGGGATACACAGTCTTATCCGGAGCAGTCATGGCATTGAGGAAGGTATTCAGGGACCCCTTCGCCAGTTCGATAAAGGGATCCTTCACCGGAAATTCCCTGGAACCACATAATACAGTATGTTCAACAATGTGTGCTACTCCTGTAGAATCCTTTGGAGGGGTACGGAATCCGATAGAAAATACTTTATTATCATCCGCGGTGTCAATTAAAACCACCTTTGCTTTCGTCTTCTCATGCTCCAGCAGATACCCCTGGGCATTCAGCTCATTCAACTCCTGTTGTACAAGTATTCGATATCCTTCTACTGCGTTCATACGATCTCCATTTCTGTCGGGGAAGCTCTTCCCCGCTATTTTTCTTTCTTTTTCTGCGAGACGGCTTTCTTTTTCACTGTCTTCGCCGTCTTTCTTGTCGTGCCGGTCCTGGATTCCGTGCATTGGAAAATCTGAACCGCTGACGGCGCCAGCACAAACTCGATGGACTGGTCCATACCGTCATATTCCACGGCACGGGACTGCCGTAATCTTGGATTAATGTTTCCTTTTCCGCCAAAGGCTATACTGTCGCTGTTAAATATTTCTTTAAATTTCCCAGCAAATGGAACACCCAATCGGAACTCTTCGTATACTACCGGGGTAAAATTGCACACCACAAGCAAAGTCTCTTCTTTATGTTTTCTCAAAAAAGCAATGACGCTGTGGTCTGCATCCAGCATACTGATCCATTGGAACCCTTTGGGATTGTAATCCTCCGCGTAAAGAGCCGGATGTTCTTTATAAAATCGCCAGAGCTCCGCCACATAATCCTTTAGCATAGAATGGGGAGACTTGATCGCAATAATCTCCCCAGAAGCGCTGGCTGCTGCCTGCTGATCCTGTAAAAGTTCCCAATCCAGCTGCCTCTCCTCACTCCACTCCCGTTCCTGGCCGAATTCCTGTCCCATAAACAAGAGCTTCTTTCCTGGATGTGCCGCCATATAACCATAAGAAAGCCTCAGTTCTGCCAGCTTCTGTTCCGGCGTCCCCGGCATCTTCCCATACATGGACCCCTTGCCATGCACCACCTCATCGTGGGAAAATACAAGCATAAAATTCTCTGAATAATTATATACCATGCTAAAGGTCAGCATCCCGTGCCGTCCTTTGCGGAACAGCGGATCGGTGCGTATGTATTCCAGATAATCGTTCATCCACCCCATATTCCACTTCAGATCAAATCCAAGGCCTCCCTCTTCCGGCAGCCCGGTGATCATAGGAAATGCTGTGGACTCTTCCGCAATGGTTATGGTCCCATCTTTTCTGTCTTTTACCTTCTGGTTCAGCTTCTTTATAAATTCCACTGCCTCCAGGTTCTCATGGCCGCCATACATGTTTGCCACCCATTCTCCATCCTGTTTTCCATAATCCAGATAGAGCATGGAAGCCACAGCATCCAGGCGAAGCCCGTCCGCATGATACTGCTCCAGCCAGAACAATGCATTTGCCACAAGAAAATTTACCACCTGGGGGCGTCCATAATTATAGATCAAAGTCCCCCAGTGAGGATGTTCTCCCTGCCGCTTGTCCAGGTGTTCATACAGACAAGTTCCATCAAACCGCGCCAGACCGTGCTCGTCCTTGGGAAAATGCGCCGGCACCCAGTCCAGGATCACCCCGATGCCATTCTGGTGAAGGGTATCCACAAAAAACATAAAATCCTCTGGTGTGCCGTACCGTGAGGTGGGAGCATAATACCCTGTCACCTGATATCCCCAGGATGCATCCAATGGATGTTCCATCACTGGCATCAGTTCCACATGGGTATATCCCATCTCCTTACAGTACTGGCTTATCATGGGCGCCAGTTCCCGGTATGTATAAAAATCCTTCTCCACATCCTGTCCATCCAGCTGTGGCTTTTTAAAAGATCCCAGCTGAAGCTCATAGACAATGACAGGTTCTTTTGCCAGATCCGTCTTTTTGCGCTGTTCGATCCACTTCTCATCCTGCCAGGAATACCCGCTGATATCCCACACCACACTGGCGTTGGCAGGACGTTTTTCACAATAATAGCCATAGGGATCTGCTTTTAAAACAGTCTTTCCGTCAAATCCATGGACCTCATATTTGTATAGATACCCTTCTGAAACACCGGGCACAAACAATTCAAAAATCCCGGACTCCAGGCGCTTCATCGGATTCACCCTGCCGTCCCAGTGATTGAAATCCCCCACAACGCTCACAGAGACCGCATTCGGCGCCCACACAGCGAAATAAGTCCCCTTAAATCCACAGGCCGTACCAGGATGTGCCCCAAGCTTTTCGTAGATCCTGTCATGGATTCCCTCCTCAAACATCGCTCCATCCATCACATCAACAAAATCCTCCAGGGCGTATGCATCACATAATTCCATGCTGATATCTTCATATTCTACAACATAAGAATATTCCGGGATCTTTTTACAGCCAAGAAATGCCGCAAAGTATCCCGCTTCGTCCATCTTTTTCATCGCTGCCGGACGGCTTTTTCCCTTTATTTTCACAGATACCTTTGCTGCTCCCGGAAAAAAGCAGCGTACCAGCACGTCCCCTCGCACTTCCACTGGTCCCAGCACATGTTTCGGGCTGGTGCACTCCGCGTATTCCAGATCCTCGATCTCTGGCCAGTCCATATAATCATCCAGCTTTAATCCCATCATGCTCCTCCTCTCATTACTCTTCGTACCATTCCAGAATCCTCTCACCATCTTCTGTATATCTTGGCTCCGACTCTGGTGTGTATTTTTTCAAAAGATGCTCCATAGGAAACGTATACAAAAAAGCAGCTGTCCCCGGCACGAATGCCAGAATCATCGGCACCAGCGATTGCACCACTGGAGACGGGAACAAAAGGGGTAAAAATATCCCAGTGATGCCTGCCAGCAGGATCACCACTAATACCAGCGTATGGGCAAAATGACGAAAGGCGCAAAACAGGGAAAAACGAAAGATCTGCACGATCTTCATCGAAAAACGGGATAAAACACAAAAGGCATAGGACATAATACACAGCACGATCAATGCCAGCGCCAGATAAACCCCGATCAGATACCCGCCATATTCTGACTGGTTATTGACAATAGTAAAATTAAAAAATAAAAGTCCGAATACAGCCGCAAAAACCACCCAGATCAACGTAGCAGGTGCAAAATTTTGTTTGAAACTTCTCCAGAACTCCGTCCACACGTAGCTCCTTCCCCTGCGCAGCACCTTTGCACTCACATAATAGAGAGACGTCGTCGCCGCCCCAATGGTAATCAAAGGTATACAGAAGACCACATAGATCAGACTGAGCCATCCAATATCAAAAACTTTCGACAATGCCCTCATAACACCATTGTCTGCATTGAAAAAACGTTCCATGATCGGTTATTTCCCCCCTGTCATCTAGATCCTATGTATAAACAATCCACTTCTGAGCTTTGGCTCAAACCAGGTAGATTTTGGCGGCATCAAAAGATTGTTATCCGCCACGTCAAAAAGCTCGATTATGGATGTCGGATACATGGAAAATGAAATGCACATGTCTTCACTGGCTCTGCGCTCTAATTCCTGTAACCCACGGATCCCCCCGACAAAATCAATCCGGCTGTCTGTCCTTGGATCTCCGATACCAAGAACCGGACCCAGAAGATTGTCCTGCAGTACAGATACATCTAAGCTCTCCACCGCATCCTTTCCCTTAAACAGCTCCGGTTTCGCCGTCAAAACATACCATTTTCCCTCAGTATACATACCAAAAGTTCCTTTTTTCTCTGGAGCTACCGGCGTCTCTGACTCCTCTACCTCAAATTTTTCCTTTACCTTATCCATAAATTCATCCAGGGAAAGACCATTCAGATCCTTCACCGTACGGTTATAATCCATGATCATCAGCTCATCATGGGGAAACAGCACAGAAAGAAAGTAATTGAATTCCTCCTCCCCGGTATATCCAGGATTTTCCTTCCGCCGTTTCAGCCCCACCTTTACCGCGGAAGCAGCCCGGTGATGTCCGTCTGCAATATAAATCTTATCAATCCTCTGAAATGCCTGGTAGATCGTATCCACATCTTCCCTTGCGCTGATCTTCCACACCCGGTGGGAGATCCCGTCCACCGCCGTAAAATCATAGACCGGTTCTGTCTTCACATACTTCTTCACCACCGTGCTGATCTCCTGGTCCGCACGGTAGGCAAGAAAGATCGGTCCGGTCTGTGCCGAACAGGTATCCACATGGGTTATACGGTCCACTTCCTTATCCGCTCTGGTATTTTCGTGTTTTTTGATCACCTGGTTCATGTAGTCGTCCACAGAAGAACATGCCACCAGCCCCGTCTGGGTTCTCCCATCCATCTCCAGCTGATAAATATAGTATACCCGGTCTGGATCAGTAATATAAACACCGTCCTCAATATCCTTCTCCAAAAGCTCCCTCGCCTTTTCGTAAACCTCAGGGGCATAGGTGTCCACAGAATCATCAAAACTGGTCTCCGCCCTGTCAATCTTTAAAAAAGACATGGGCTCTCTCTGAACCTCTGCCTTTGCCTCCTGCCTGTTATAGACATCATATGGTAACGCTGCCACTCTGTCCGCCAGCTCTGCCGCCGGGCGCACACAGCTAAATGGTCTGATCTCTGCCATGTTTTCCTCCTTATCGCCACACCTGTCCGTGACCTTTTCAAGATTTCGTAAACTTATATTCATAGTATAGCGAAAAAAGGAAAAGAAAACAAGCCCTTCTAAAATACTTTACAGTTCATTCACAATTGGTAATTCAAATCATACGGAGAAACATTTGGGCGTATACGATGGAGTATGAGCGATAAAAATTCATATTTATCCTGTTGATACGGCAAAATTATTATAAACATCGACATAGATGAATCATTTTGTTTTAAATAAAGTTGTATTGTACGAAGAGGAAAAGCAGGAAATTTTGACAGCCTTGAAAACATAGATTTTACGCATAATATTGCAAAAAACTTCAGCAATATTTATTTCAATTTGAAGAATTGGCTTGAAGCGGATTTCTCCAGATGGGAAAACGAGAGGACAAGCGTATAGGAAAAGAACATCGTGAAATATATTTGAACAATGCCAACCGTACAGAAAAAGCCGACTTAAAAAACATCTTGAGATACATAGTTTCAAACATAGGAAAATATTTCGCAACCGACACAATAAAGCAAGCCTGAAAACATGCTGACAATGCCACTTTGAGCTGATCTGCGGTACCTTTTCAACGAGATTTCCAATTATCCCAGGGGTTCCGAGTATCGAAACCTCTGGGAATTATTTTTATACTGCCATATTAATTGATACTTAAACCAGCGCTGGCGTATCCTGCAACTGTATTGACCAAAGACAATCCACTTGCCGTTGCTGAAAATACCAGCATCAACCGTGTTTGAGAGGTTACTGGAATTATTTTTATACTGCCATATTAATTGATACTTAAACCAGCGCTGGCGTATC
>CAMXSH010000061.1 GCA_947246475.1 uncultured Roseburia sp. | reverse complement strand
ATGTGACACCGGATGTGAAGCCAACGGCAGCGCCGACATCGACGCCAGGAGGAAAGCCGGATATAACGCCTGGTGCGACAGAAAAACCAGATGTGACACCGGATGTGAAGCCAACGGCAGCGCCAACATCGACGCCAGAAGGAAAGCCGGAGGTGACACCTAATGTAAAGCCAACCACAGCACCGCCTGATAAACCGTCAGTCCAGCCGCCAGCAGATAAACCATCCCTTACTCCTGGGAATATGCAGACATCTACGCCGGCAGATACGGATTCTGGTATGTCAGAAAAGGACGATCTTTTGCCGGATGAGGATGACGACAGCATTTCGGATGGAGGAGCTCTCAAGTCCGAACTGCTTATTGCCAGAGTTTCTGCCTCCAGTAAATCACAGACCATTCGCTGGAATTCAGTCAAGTCAGCAGATGGATATTATATTTACGGGGCAAAAGGCAATGGTAAATATAAATGTTTGCGGACCGTGAGTAAAAAGGTTCTCAGATGGAAACGAACAGGCTTGAAAAAGGGAACACAGTATAGATATTATGTGATAGCTTATAAGATCATTGACGGGAAGCGGGTGTCCATATCAAAATCTCTTCCTGCCTATAGTATGACAAAGGGTGGAAAGTACAGCGATCCCGTGAAATTGAAGACAAAGCGCTCCCTTGTAAGCGTAAAATCTGGCAAAAAGGTAAAGCTGCAAGTAAAGGCGGCAGGTAAAAAGCTGAATAAAGCCAGTAAAAAGGTGCGTTATATCTCTGCAAATCCATCCATCGCAAAGGTTTCAAAAAAGGGAACCATTACCGGAGGCAGACGCGGAACATGTTATATCTATTGTGTGGCATGGAATGGTCTGTCTAAGAAGATCAAAGTAAAGGTGAAGTGAAAGATAACGGATAAAAACAGTTGAATTGGTTAGCCGATTGAGGTATGATAGATTTGTTGCTATCATGCAGAAGATATGAAATGAGGCTAATTATGGAGTTTAAAAAGAATCAGGAAATCACATTGAAAATAGATGATCTGGGTAATAACGGAGAGGGCATTGGCCATGTGGACGGCTATGCCCTTTTTGTCAAGGATGCGTTGCCGGGTGAAACGATCCGTGCAAAAATTATGAAAAGTAAGAAAAAGTATGGCTTTGCAAGAATGATGGAGGTGCTGGAATGTTCGGATTCCGGAAGGGTGGAACCAGCATGTCCAGTGGCAAGGCAGTGTGGCGGCTGTACCCTGCAGCATCTTTCTTATGAAAAACAGCTGGCCTACAAGGAGAAAAAGGTTAAGGACTGCCTGGTGAGGATTGGCGGTGTGAATGCAGAAAAGGTGGAGTGGCTGCCGGTCTTAGGTATGGAAATGCCATGGCATTATCGGAATAAAGCTCAGTTTCCCGTTAGGATGCAGAAAGATGACAGCGGTGAGCTCCGCCCGGTGGCGGGGTTCTATGCAGGGCGCACCCATAGTATCATCCCTGTGACAGACTGTGCGATCCAGCATCCCTGTATGAAAGAAATTTTGGAGACGGTGCTTTCCTGGATGCAGGAACAGCATGTGCCAGCCTATGATGAAGTCAGCCACAGGGGGCTGGTCCGCCATATCTACATCAGGCGCGCTTATACTACAAGTCAGATCATGGTGTGCCTTGTCATAAACGGCCGGCAGATTAGTGAGGACCTGAAGAGAACTTTAGTAGAAATATTGAGTGGAATTCCTGGAATGACAGGCATTTTGCTAAATATAAACACCGATCAGACCAATGTTATACTTGGGAAGAAGATGCTGCTTCTCTGGGGACAGGAGTATATCGAGGACAACATCGGCGGGGTCCGCTATCACATTTCTCCCCAGTCTTTTTATCAGGTCAACCCGGTACAGACGGAAAAACTTTATCAGACCGCTTTGGAGTTTGCTGGTTTAACCGGAGAGGAAACGGTGTGGGATCTCTACTGTGGGATCGGTACGATCTCTTTGTTTCTGGCTAAAAATGCAAAAAAGGTATATGGGGTGGAGATCGTTCCAGAGGCAATTAAAAATGCCAGGGAAAATGCCCGTCTGAACGGAATTTATAATGCAGAGTTTTTTTGCGGAGCCGCCGAGGAAGTCGTTCCAAGACTGGCAGAAGAGCTGGCGGCTCTGGCAGACGTGGTTGTGGTGGATCCGCCGAGAAAAGGCTGTGACATTGTCCTGCTGGACACCATCGTAAAGATGGCGCCGGAGAAAATCGTCTATGTGAGCTGTGATCCTGCCACTCTGGCGAGGGATGTAAAGCTGCTGGGGGAGAAAGGGTTTGAGGTGAAGAAAGTAAGGGCGTGTGATATGTTTGGGCAGGGAGGGCATGTGGAGACCATTACTCTCTTGACGAGTAAAGCCCGGTAAATCAAAGAATTCAACAGAAAAGCTAAAATTATTATGTGAATTATTATGTGAGTACGACAAAACAGTGTGGTGGAAATGAGGTTGTTATGTTATAATTCATTATATTTAGTAATTATTCAAATCTACACAATAGTTTGGTCCAATATAAAATATATTTGGCAGGAGCTAGTTTTGGGAAGGTGGTATGATGCTGGAAATTGCGATTTGTGATGATGAAGAATATTTTTTAGAACAGGAAAAAGAATGGATTTCCCAATACATGAATCGTTTGGGCTACGAGTTTCGCATTTCTACATTTGCATCAGGAATTGAATTTATGTCAGTTGGAGAAAAGGTTTCCAGGTATGATATTATGTTTTTAGATATCAATATGAGGGATCTGAATGGACTGGAGACGGCGAAAAAAATCCGTGAATATACAAAGGATGCATATATAGTTTTTGTGACAGCGTTTATTACATATTCTTTAGAGGGATATAAGGTGGATGCAGTAAGATACATTCTTAAGGATAATGCTTCTTTGGAAAAAGCAATCAAGGAATGTTTGGATGTGATTATAGACAAAATGCATTATGTGGAAAACAAATATACTTTTGATTTTCAGGAAGGTCGCAAGACTCTTTTTTTAGACGAAATTTTATACATTGAGAGTAGCCTTCATAAATTACAATTTCATTTGGCAGGACATAAGTCAGAGCGGTATACGATGTATGGTCGGTTGGACCATATAGCTGAAATGTTACATGAATTTAATTTTTGCAGAGTGCATAAAAGTTATTTGGTAAATTTGAAGTATATGGAAAAGGTAGAACGTTATTTGGCAAGATTGTCTACTGGTGACGCAGTTAGTATTTCTCAGCCCAAATTTAATAATGTTAGAGAGCAATTTATATGCTATAAGGGAGAAGTTTAGATGCTATTGCATATATATGGAATTATTTACACGATATTGTATGTGGCTTTGTGTAAAATGTTTATAGAAACATTTGCAAAAAGGCGTATTTCAAATGATGTATATGGCTTTTTGCTGCTTATTGGGATGGTCATTATAGAATATGTGTATTCTGTGCTATATGCAAGATTTATGTTAGTGAAGGTGGCGGGCATTATATTATGGAGCACGCTTTTTATGTGGATTTATTTTAGGCAAAAAATTATTCGTATAAGTATATTCACATTATTATATTATGGACTTTGTATTACAACGGATTATATTTCCTTGACAATGGTTGAACATTTCTTTGTTCACATACAGAAAGAACAGTTGTTATCTCAGACAATGAACCTGCTTATGGGATGTTTAAGCCAGATTTTATTGTTTTGTATTATCTTGGGAATTAGGCGGCATTTTACTAATACCAGTGCTGGTATGATGACGGAATTTCAATGGTTGCGGTTTTCTATTTTTCCCATGTTTACTATTGGTTCCATTATAGCGATGCTGGCAAATTTCGATGCTATGGTAGATGTTAGACAAAAAAATGTTTTATTGTATATGGCTTTTGGGATGTTAATAATAAATATTTTGGGATTTTATCTGGTGCATGATATTTTAGAACGAGAAGCGCAGATCAGGGAAGATAAATTATTCCGTGAACGAATGAAAAATGAAGCAATGATGTACCATCAGATTTCAGAAGATTATGATAAACAATGTAAAAGGGAACATGAATATAAAAATCAGATGATGGTTATTTCTGCATTAGTAAAGAAGAATGAGTTAAAAAATCTAGATAGTTATTTGGATAAAACCTGCGAGAAAATTGCACATAAAATAGATTCAATTGATACCAATCACGTAATTATAAATGCAATACTGAACACAAAGTATCAGGAGGCAAGACAAAAAGGGATTGTTTTTGTGTTAAAGATAAATGATTTATCCGATTTATCCATATCAGATGAAGATATTGTTGTTATTCTATCGAATCTGCTGAACAATGCTTTGGAGGCCTGCGAAAAATGTGATGAAAAGGTGATAAAGGTTAAGTTTGTAAAGGAGAATGGGCAGATAGTGATTTCTGTTATGAATACTTATGTTGATCATCCTATAATGGTTAATGGTAGTTATCAAACTAGCAAAGAAGATATGTCAATGCATGGGATCGGAATCCGTAATGTAAGAGAAGTAGTAGACAATTATGGAGGAACATGTGTAATAAAGCACGATAACCAGTTGTTTCGCTTTATTGTATTTATATAATATGATGTGATAATTTAAAATATTGATAGGTGTAGATACTTCAAGTTTACTTGGAGTATTTTTTTAAATTCTGCTTAAAAAATTTAGTTTCTGCAAATGGGATAATGATTATAGGTTTGTCTGACGAGTAAATAAATAGAAAATGTTGTCAAAAATTATATATCTATTCTTCGGGAGAGCAGGGACTATGAGTTATTTGGCAAGTATCTTGACAGAAAAACTTATGAAAAATAGTTTGATTGATTTTAATGTTAAAGAAAATTATGATTATGCAATTCAAGTATATTTGGAGCAAATAATTGGATTCTCCATACTTTTAACGGTCTCAATGTTATGTGGTTTTTTGGGGGAGACAATCGCTTTTATCGTATTTTTTACATATGTGAGAAGATATTCGGGAGGGTTTCATGTCAGGAGTTTTCACGGCTGCGTATTCTGTTCTGTAGTAACATATATAGTGTATGTAAATTATTTATATTCATTTTTATTAAGAAATATGAGAATAAATATGATTATAGTGGCTATAAGCGCTTTTGTTATATTGCTGGTAGGTGCAGTAAATCATCCTAATATGCATTGGAGTATATGTGAATATAACATTAGCCGAAATTGTGCAAGGGTAGTAGCAGTGATAGAGGTAAGCTGTATTGTTTTACTACTTATATTAGAAGTGTCTTATAGTTATATCCTATTTATGAGTTTTGGATTGACTTTAAGTGCAATAATGCTATTATTAGCAAAATTATTACGACAGGAGGCGATAATGTATGAAGAAAAAGGTTGAAGAAAAACTACTTGGAGTAGTAAAAAAAGTGGTGGACGCAGGCGTGTATAGAGAGAAATATGGCGAAGGACCTCCCTATTGTCCTGTGATTTTTCATCAGCCTAGGCGACCTGAAAAGATTGAAAAGACAAAGAAAAATTAGGAGGTAAGATTATGAGAAGAAAAAAGATTTTAGCTGCTTTATTAGCATGCACAATGGTAGTGTCTGGAGTTTTGTGTTATGACAAGGCAATGGTGTCTGCATCCACAAATAAGGATGAAAGCACGGTAGAAAAATATCAGGAGTTAAGTGATGAGGTTACTGATTTTGAACAGAAGGACCGTCTTTTGGGAGAGGATTCTCCGGCAAAAAAGGAGAGTAAAAAGGATATTAAAGTTGACAAAGTGATAACAAACGATGGAATTCAGGCGTTATCAGCTGAAAATGATAATCCTAATGGTGCATATTATCTGCCGTTTAATACACCTGTGGGTGATACGATTGATGTTGAAGGAGAAAGCCGCTGGTATGGAGTGATTGCTGATACTAAATCAAGAATTACTACATTCATGGTGACTGCAGATGATACGGCAAATTTTGATTTATATGTTTATAAATTAAATGAGGAAACCAGCACATTGGAGTTGATCGGATATTCCACAAAAGGGGCAGGAAGTAATGAGATTGTTGATATGGTAGTAGATGCAGGAACATACTATATCAGAATGCGTTCCGTTTCCGGAGTTGGAGAGTGTGCCGTAGTAAGTTACTTATCAACACAGTATATCGATAAGGAAATCAATGACACTATGCAGTTTGCGTCTGAATTGCCGACATCTGGAACTGTTACAGATGCCATTGATTCTCCGTTAGATATGGATGTATACAAATTTTCGGTTTCAACAGAAGGCGCTAGAAAGAAATTCACAATCGTTAGTCCGGATGATTGCAACTATGCGATGTATATAGCAAAGGCGGATGGTTCCATCTATAATATAAAAAGTGATTCTTTATACCTGTTAGAAAAGGGAGACTACTATTTAGTGGTAGCATCTGCTGATGGAACATTTAATAATTCTGCAACATATACGGTGACTGTAACAAACCAGAATTGTATATTAGACGCAGAGGATTTGGTGAGTTATGATGGATATTTGTTACAGCGTGTAGGCAAGACAGGAATAAATTACTACATTAATGGAAAGAAAATTGATTTTTCGTATAAGTATGAATGGAACATATCATCAGGTAAAGACTACTTAAACGCTACAATGACATTGGCTACAAAAGAAACATCCGATGTATATAGCAAATATTTCACAGATACAAATGGTGTAGACCACGAGGGGATCATGTTTATAAAATACAATTCAACATTTAATAGCTCTGCAAGAAACCTTGCATTGTATATTCCGATTAATGATGTGAGATATTCATACAATAGGGTTGCAAGTGCCTCTTTAGCACCAACATCTGTACATCAGAGTTATGATGCGTTTGCAAATGTGATTGTAGATGTCGACACTGCAAAAGTAATCGATTTATTTTCTCCAAATTGGTATTATGAAAGCAGTGCTTCTCATCATACTAATGGCATCGGCAAAATTTATGCAATTTGTGAAATAGAATAAAAAGTAACATAGGATTATAGACAAGTCCATCGATGTATCAGTATTTGAAACAGAAACTGCCCATGTTCGTTCAGCCGGAGCTTCTTTATAAGCTCTGGCTGAGGAGAATGGGTGGTTTTTTTATGGGTATATACATAGGGAGCGTGTCGAATTTTGTCGAAAAAAAGTGCTTTATCAAATACAGAAATTATGTTATATTTTAAGGGAATATTTGGTATAGACAATAAGTCAGGGAGACGGAAAATAATTGACAGCACATATTTCAGATGATGGGTCCGGCAGGGAGGAGTCCGTCGCGGAGCACACGGAAAAAACCGCGTATCTGTGCAGAGAAAAGGGAAAGAAATGTGGGATTTCACAGATCATGTCCTTATGTGGAATATTCCATGATATGGGAAAGAATAAAAAGAAATTTGATGATTATATTCATGCAGATGAGTGGGAAAGAAAAAAGCTGCGGGGAAAGATTGGACATGCTTCCACCGGAGCAAAATATATTTATGACAGAAACCATGAGAGCTCTGGGAAAGGAAAGGTCTTTACCGAGCTGGTTACCTATGCGGTGGCTGCCCATCATGGCTTATTTGATTGCGTAAATGAAGAGAGGACGGATTTATTTTCTAAAAGATTAAGTGAAGTGGAAGATTATGAGGAAGCCTGCCGTAATGCCGAGCATGATTATCTCCTACAGTATGAACCAGACAAGGTTTTTGTAAAAGCGGAACAGGAATTTGATCTGACCTGGGATAAAATGAAAAAAGTAGTTGGGACGATAACGCCTCTAATATTAGTAGAGGATAACCGAGAAAAAAGAAAAATATTATCTGACTGCCGGTCTTTTTTGTTCGCCTCTCTGCAACGGTTATTTTTATCTGTATTAATCGATGCGGATTGGGAAGCCACCACGGATTTTATGAATGATGTGGACACGCTGTCAAAGTGCACGGATACAGATAATAAAAAAATATTTGCGAAAGCCAGGGAGAATTTTAAGGCGTATATGCAGGGGAAACACCGTTCTATCCGTCGTTCTGATCTGACGGACAGAGAAAGAGAGATCATGGAGGCAAGAGACCGGCTGCAGGAGGAGTGCAGAGAATTTGCAAAGCATCCGGCGGGGATCTATTGTCTGCCGATTCCAACAGGGGGAGGAAAAACGCTGAGCAGCCTGGCATATGCCCTGGAGTATTGTAAGCAGCATCCGGAGACCGAACGTATCATCTATGTGTCGCCATACATTAGTATTACAGAACAGAATGCCAAGGTGTTCCGGGAGGCCATCGGACAGGATGAGTGGATACTAGAACATCATTCTTCCGTGGTCAAAGATATGGTCAATGGCGATCGGGATTACCAGCAGGAAGATTACCGCAGAAACCGGTTTGCACAACAGGATATAAGCTGGGAAGAGCCCTTTATATGTACCACCTTTGTGCAGTTTATGAACACGCTTTTTTCCGATCAGAGCAGGTCTATACGGCGTATGCACAGGCTGGTGAATTCTGTTATTATTATCGATGAAGTACAGTCTATGCCTGTTAAATGTGTCCACACATTTAATCAGATGATGAATTTCCTGAATGCGGTGTGCAACGCAGATATTATTTTGTGTACGGCGACACAGCCAGCTCTGGGGGATGCGGTGTACCCTGTGTGTTATAGTAAACCTAAGTATATGATAAAAAATGCGGCAGACTGGTTTACCAGGTTTGAACGGGTGAAAATACATGTTCCTGAACCTGGGCAGAAATATACATTTGACAGTCTTGGGGAGGAGATCAAATGCCAGCTGGATAAGTACCGCTCTATTCTTGTGATATTAAATACGAAGTCAGCGGTAGGAAAATTGTATGATATATTGAAAGGGCTGCCTGTACATGTGGAGTATCTCACGACGAATCTATGTGCGGAACATCGAAGCGACAAGATCGAAGGGGTAAAGAAAAAGCTCAGGGAGGGACAGGAGAGAGTTGTCGTTGTCAGTACGAACCTGATAGAGGCGGGAGTGGATATTTCTTTTGAATGTGTATACCGTTCCATGACTGGACTTGACAGCCTGGCCCAGAGCGCGGGGCGGTGTAACAGAAATGGTGAGATGGCATCCGGGGTCCTAAAACTGATCCAGCTTGAAGGTGAGAATACCGGAAATATGGAAGAATTACTTCGGGATCGACATATCGCAGAGCAGATTCTTTACGATTACCAGAACAGCGGCAGTGACGAGAGCCTGTTGACGCCAGCATGGATGGATCAATATTTTAAAAAATTATATGTAGATTCCAAAGATAAAATGAACTTCCCGATAGGTCAAATGGATACTAGTATTATGGAACTTCTATCTAATGGTTTTTCCTGTCTGGAGAAAAAGAATTTTATGAATCAGGCATACAAAACAGCTGGACGGGAATACCAGGTGATTGATGACCACTCCTTTGGTGTGATCGTGCCATACAAAGATGGGAATAACATCCTGGAGGACATCCGGCAGTCCTCGGACCTGGCAGAAATAAAAGAGTGTATACGAAAGGCGCAGAGGTATACGGTAAATGTGAGAGGAAACCAGTTCAAGAAATTTGATGGGCTCATTCAGCGCGTCAGTGATCATATCCCCGGATTATATATGGTGGCAGCTCCCGGAGCTTACACGGAAGAGCGTGGGATCACCTCGGAATGGGAACCGCTTATTTTTTAATAAATAAATGATGTCAGGGTCAAAAGGGATTTTGCCTCCAGCATCAAGTCAATTATAAAATTTTACGAGAGGAGGAGTGCAGAGTGGAAAAACCGAATATCATCGAGTACACCGTATTTGGAAGATATGCCTTGTTTACAGATCCCCTGTCCAAGACAGGCGGAGAAAAATGCAGTTACCAGATACCTACCTATCAGGCACTCAAGGGGATCACAGAATCCATTTATTGGAAGCCGACAATCACATGGGTCATTGACGAGTGCCGAATTATGAAGTATATCCAGACGGAGTCCAAAGGAATCCGTCCCATCAAATACAGTGGTGGAAACGATCTATCCTTTTATACCTATCTGCGGGATGTGGAGTACCGGGTAAGGGCGCATTTTGAGTGGAATGAGAACCGGCCGGATTTAGCCCATGACAGGAACGAGAATAAACATTATGACATCGCCAGGAGAATGCTTGAACGGGGCGGAAGAAGGGATATCTTTCTGGGCGCCAGGGAGTGCCAGGGATATGTAGAGCCTTGTCCCCTGGATGAGGGGGAGGGGGAATATGATAAGACGAACCTTTCTTTTGGAATTATGGTTCATGGTATTACCTACCCGGATGAAGCTGTCCGGGAGGAAGAGAAGGGAAAAATGACGGTGCGTCTGTGGAATGCACAGATGGAAAAGGGCATCATTCATTTTCCCCGGCCCGAAGAATGTGAGATCCGGCGTATCCTGCGCAGTGAAAAGCAGAAACCCTTTGTGCCTGGAAAAAATTTTTCGGGGTTAGATGAATTTGAGGGAGGTGGCGTTTTTGGTATGGTTAAAGACCTTGGCTGATACATATGATGTCTATTCAGAACTGGCGGGGGTGATAAAAAATGACCAGCCTGTGCTGCTGCCCCTTTCCCATTCTACCTTTAACGCCCAGATTGAGGTGACGCTGGATGAGGAGGGGAATTTCGTAGGCTCGAAAAAGCTTGATAAGGGACCAGATGTCGTTACAATAATCCCGGTAACAGAGGATTCCGCGTCGAGGGGTAATGGCAATTTTCCACACCCGTTGTGTGATAAGCTTTGCTACGTGGCGGGGGATTATGCATTATATACGGGAGATCAGAAGAAAAAAGAATATTATGAATCGTATATGGAGCAGTTGCAGGATTGGGCGGAATCTGAGGATTCACACCCTATGGTGTGGACGATATGGAAGTATCTACAGAAGAAATCGCTGATCCATGATCTGATTCAGGATCATACACTGGAGCTGAATGAAAGCGGAAGGCTTACGGACAATGTAAAATTGCAGGGCTCCGGGCAGACCGGCGCCAATGTAAGGTTTATCGTCCATGGAAATGAAGTGCCCCGCGTATGGGAAAATCAGAAATTGTATAAGATATATGACAAATATTACCAGAAGAAGGCGGGACAGACGGAGCTATGCTATGTATCTGGAGAGATGGGCGCCTGTTCGGAAAAACATCCTTCCAAGATACGCAACAGCGGAGATAAGGCAAAGCTGATCTCGGGAAATGACGAATCGGGATTTACTTACCGGGGCAGATTTGCCTCAAAAGACCAGGCGGTTTCTGTCGGATATGTGGTGTCACAAAAGGCCCATAATGCTCTGAAATGGCTGATCCAGAAACAGGGATATACGCGGGATGGTTCAGCGGTGGTCTGCTGGATGTCAAATCGGGATATGTCAGTTCCCAACATGATGAAAGATTCCATACATGCTTATGAGGATCTGGATGATTTTGAGTTTGATTTTGACATACTGGATGACATGGAGGCAGAGAACAAAAATAAACAGGATACCGGAAAATATTTCGCGGAACAATTTAATCTTGCGGTGCGCGGATATGCCGGAAAAATCAAAGTGGATGACCATATTGCTGTGATTGCGCTGGATGCGGCGACGACGGGAAGGCTGTCGATCAGCTATTATGATGAAATGGGCGGTAGACAGTACATGGATGCTTTGTTATACTGGCAGGAACATTGTAAATGGCGCCGTTATATAACAGTGGAAAAAAATGATGGCGGTAAAAAGAATATTCCATGTGAGTGTTCACCATCACCCCGTGACATGGCGCTGGCTGCCTTTGGCACACAGAGGTCAAACTGGCTGGAAGCAGATAGTAAGCTGATCCGGGCTGTCACAAACCGGCTGCTTCCATACATTACAGGAAAGGGCAGAAAGATCCCCTCAGACATTGTCAGGGCAGCGGCAAGGAGAGCCTCCATGCCACAGTCTATGAATCCGTTTGTATGGTATAACGATGTGTTATGTGTTGCGTGTGCAATGATCCGGTTTAATTACGAGAAAGAAAAGGGAGGCAGTACTATGGATAAATTTCTGGAGGATAATGTGAATGACCGAAATGTTTTGTTTGGGAGGCTGTTAGCTGTATATGATCTTATGGAGCAGCGTGCCATGTTCGAGCGGGACGAAAATGGTAAAGTAAAAGAAGGGCGTACTACGAATGCAAGACGTTACTGGAATGCGTTCAGCAGCAGGCCCGCCAAAACTTTTCAAACCATAAAACAGAATATGATCCCATACGAGAAGAAGTTAAATGGTTTTCAATATAAAAAATTTGAAGAGTGGACAGAAGAGATTATGGTGCATCTTGCGGGAGCCGGTTTTGATAACAAACCTCTGTCGGAGATGTACCTGCCGGCATATTACCTGCAGACAGAATACATGAAACATGAATTTCAGAAAAAAGAGCAGTGAGTAAGTGCAGAAAAGGAGAAATAAAATGGGTGAATTTACAAATAAAATCGATTTTGAAGTTTTAGTGATGGTACAAAATGCAAATCCGAATGGAGATCCACTGAATGGTAACCGGCCCCGTGAGACCTATGACGGCTATGGGGAGATCTCTGACGTGTGCATTAAGCGCAAGATCAGAAACCGGCTGCAGGATATGGGTGAGAATATATTTGTGCAGAGTGAGGATCGTTCTCTCGATGAATGTAAGAGTCTCTCGGACCGGGCAAAGAGCAATGAAGATATGCAGAAAGCACAGAAGGATAAGGATCGGGATGCATATGCGAAAGCGGCATGCAGGACTTGGATTGATGTCCGCAGTTTTGGACAGGTTTTTGCATTTAAGGATGGAAACGTATCCGTTGGCGTCCGGGGACCGGTGTCGGTGCACTCTGCTTTTAGTGTATTGCCCGTCTCTATCGACAGCATGCAGATCACGAAAAGTGTTAACAGCGAGACAAAAGATAAAAAGTCGTCAGACACTATGGGGATGAAACACAAAGTACATTCTGCATTGTATGTCGTTAAGGGAAGTATTAATCATCAGCTGGCTGAAAAAACAGGATTCAGTGATGAGGATGCTGAGAAAATAAAAGAGGCGCTTCGGACGCTGTTTGTAAACGACAGCTCTTCGGCGAGACCGGATGGCAGCATGGAAGTGTGCAAGGTATACTGGTGGAAGCACAATTGCCCGATGGGACAGTATTCATCTGCAAAAGTGCACAGGCTGGTAAATGTCAAACCCAAAGTGGATGATCCAAAGACCTTTGAAGATTATGAAATTGACATTGAATCGCTGCCTGGTCTGGAACTGGAAGAAATAGAAGGGATTTAGTTATGTATTCCGAAGAGGATTATTTAATGCTTTCAGGTATTCAGCATTTTGCTTTCTGCCAGCGGCAATGGGCATTGATACATATCGAGCAGCAATGGGCGGAGAACTACAAGACAACGGCTGGGGAATTGATGCACAAAAAGGCTCATGATGAGGGATCTTTTGAAAAGAGAGGGGACCTGCTGATTGTCAGGGGACTGCGCATTGCTTCCCATGAACTGGGGCTGAGCGGACAGTGTGACGTAGTCGAGTTTCATCAAAGTGAGGAGGGCATCGATTTATTTGGTTATGATGGAAAATGGATCCCGATGCCCATTGAGTATAAACATGGAACGCCCAAAGAAAATAATGCGGATGAACTGCAGCTTTGTGCGCAGGCGGTCTGTTTGGAAGAAATGTTTCAGACAAATATATCCTGGGGCTCTTTGTATTATGGTATGAATAGAAGGAGAAGCAGGGTGGAATTTACGGAAGATCTGCGTAGTGAAACGAAAGAAACTGCAAAAAAGATGCACGAAATGTATCAGAGGGGACATACCCCCAATGTAAAGACTTCAAAGCGGTGCAAGTCATGCTCCCTGGCAGATCTGTGTCTGCCCAGATTGCAAAAAAGTATGGATGTCGGACAGTATATCAGACAGAATATTCACACGAAAGATTAACTATCCGATGGCGTCTGCCGGAGCAGGAGGAAACAGGGTCCAGATCTGCGCCATAGAACTGAATACAGGAGAGCAAAATGCGGAAATTATTAAATACACTATATGTGATGACAGAAAGCTGCTATCTGACATTAGACGGAGAAAATATTGTAATACAGAATGGGGAAAATATTCTTGCCAGGTTTCCTCTTCACACACTGGAGAATGTAGTGTGCTTCACCTATAAAGGGGCAACACCGGCGCTGATGGGTGCATGCGCGGAGAGAAAGATTGGAATGAGCTTCTTTTCTCCCAGAGGCAGGTTTCTTGCCAGGACGGTGGGGAAAGAGTATGGCAATGTACTTTTAAGAAAAGAACAGTATCGTATATCGGACAACCACGAAAAAGGTGTATCTTATGCTAAGAATATGATATTAGGTAAAGTCTTTAATAGCAGATGGAGTGTGGAGCGGACTCTGCGGGACCATGCCCATCGTGTGGACGAAGACAAACTGCGCCGGATCTCAGGTATGCTGTATGATTCCCTGGGAAAAATAGAAAAGGTTTCCTCGCTGGATGAGCTGCGAGGGGTAGAGGGAAAGGCAGCAGAACAATATTTCTCAATTTTTAATGATCTTATTTTAAATCAAAAAGAGGATTTTACATTTACAACGAGAAATCGAAGACCGCCTCTTGACAATGTAAATGCAGTTTTATCCTTTGCCTATACAATTTTGGCGGGCGAGTGCGCAAATTCTTTATACAGTGTTGGACTTGATCCATATGTGGGATTTATGCATAGCGACAGACCGGGAAGAACTTCGCTGGCCCTGGATCTGATGGAGGAACTGCGCCCGATCATGGCCGATCGGTTTATTCTGACATTGATCAACACAAAGGCGCTCCGGGAATCTCATTTTGAAACCCAGCAGGATCACGCAGTTTTTTTGAATGAAGAGGGAAGAAAAGTCTTTTTTAATGCGTGGCAGAACCGCAAAAAGGAGACGATCACCCATCCTTTTCTGAAAGAAAAGATGGAGTGGGGGCTGGTTCCTTATATACAGGCGCTTCTGCTGGCGCGGACGATCCGGAGTGATCTGGATGAATATCCACCATTCTTATGGAAGTAGGTGATTCTCATATTAATACTAATTACTTATGATGTTTCGACACAGGATGCTGCCGGACGTAAACGACTTAGAAAAGTTGCAAAGGAATGTGTCAACTATGGGCAGAGAGTGCAGAATTCAGTGTTTGAATGTGTTTTGGACTCTTCCCAGCTGTTAGTAGTGAAAGACAAGTTGTTATCAATGATTGATCCGAAGACAGATAGCTTGCGGTTTTATAATCTGGGCAATAAATATCAAAGGAAGGTTGAGCATTTTGGTGCAAAAGCTTCCTATGAAGCAAAAGGAACACTGATTATATGATACTAATACACCGAACATTAAGTAACTGACATATCCACTTGGCTAATTGCCCAGTTATTCGTCAGAAAATCTAGCTACCATTGTTTTGTATGGTCTTTGCCACATGCAGTACCGTCGATTTTCTTCCTTGTATCTGAACCAATTATTCTACGTGAATATATCAAAGACTTAATTTTCGGTGTACTAGGATAAAAGGTAAAAGTGCAGCTTATGACAAGCCATATCTGATAAGATAAATTTTATCAGATTTATTGGTAAGCTGCTTATGCAACTTGGGATGTTAAAAAAACGAACAAAAATTTTATTAATGCATATGTAGCCCAGACCCGTTTAATGTGAGGAAGGTTTGGGTAGTAAGTTAGCGAATTCTGAATGTTTGAAGGGTTTTGAACGTTTATTTAGTACAAATTGAAGCGAAGGAAGATGCAGGAGATGTGAAACAGGGAAGCAATCTTCAACATCATAATATAATGGTGCGAGTACTAAGTGAACATGATATTCCAAGAAGGTTCGCACCATGAAAATTTGAGAAAATGATGTGCATGTGCCATGAAGGGGTTAAGATAATTTGAATTTTTGGTATTATTGCACAAATAAAAATCCGTATTTGTTTGAAAATATGTGATTTTTGCTGTCGCTCCCCGCATGGGGAGTGTGGATTGAAATATATGGCAGCCAGGCATATTGTACGCTGTTGATCGTCGCTCCCCGCATGGGGAGTGTGGATTGAAATGTATGTGCCAGCTCCGGTGTTTGCGTATACCTGGGTCGCTCCCCGCATGGGGAGTGTGGATTGAAATCTTAAACATACG
>CAMXSH010000060.1 GCA_947246475.1 uncultured Roseburia sp. | reverse complement strand
TTTGTGAATCCCCTGGTATTCTACGTACTAAGGGGAAATGAATTTTCATACTATATACAAAGAAATATTGGAGGCTGGGGATGCACAGAAGGCAGCAGGATTGTATATGTGAATCTGTTTACAAAAGCACTGCAGAAGAGAAGATCAGAGCCGGGTATATACAGGTTTTAGTAAAATATATTACACAGCAGGAAGAGAGTAAGAGGATGTGAGGGGGAGTATATACTGTGGCAGAGCGTCCGATTGCAGCAATATATGCAAGATTATCCGAAGAAGACCGGGAAAAAGGGAAAGGTTGGGAATGTAGCTCAAGTATCATAAATCAGCTGATGTTATTGAGACGATATGCGGAGCAAAAAGGCTGGGATGTGTATAAATGTTATACAGATGATGACTGGGCAGGGACAGACAGAAGCCGACCGGCATTTAACCAGCTGTTAAGGGATGCCAGGCAGGGCAGGTTTAATATTGTATTATGCAAAACCCAGAGCCGCTTTACCCGCGAACTGGAGATGGTTGAAAAATATATCCATGGACTGTTTCCCCTCTGGGGCATTCGTTTTGTCGGAGCTGTGGATAACGCAGATACCAGTGTCAAAGGGAATAAAAAATCCCGTCAGATCAATGGTCTTGTGAACGAGTGGTATCTGGAAGATATGTCAGAGAACATTAAGGCAGTCCTTACCTCAAGAAGGCAGGAAGGCTGCTATATCGGATCTACTCCATTATATGGATATCGTAAGGATCCGGAGAGGAAGGGACATCTGGTGGTGGATCCAGAAGCTGCCAGAGTTGTGAAACTGATCTTTCATTCATTTGCCAATGGAATGGGAAAAACGGCTATCGCCAGAATGCTCAATGAGAAGGGGGTTCCGAATCCCACAGAATATAAAAGGCAAAAAGGAATTATTAAGAAAGCACCACAGCATAAGGCAGGAACTATGTGGAAATATTTTTCCATCGCCGATATACTGGGCAATGAGATGTATATTGGGAATCTTATACAGGGAAAATACGGAAGTGTTTCCTATAAGACAAAGAAAAATAAGCCAATGCCCAAAGGCCAGTGGATCCGTGTAGAACACACACATGAACCTATCATTGATAAGGAACTATGGGATACGGTCCAGAAGATGATCCAGGAGAGGGCAAAACCTTTTTCTACGGGGGAGGTCGGTCTGTTTGCCAAAAAGGTGAGATGTAAGCACTGTGGTTATATCATGCGTTCCGGGAAAGGGCGCGGCAGACACTATCTGAACTGTAGCAGCAGGCATGTGGCAAAGGATGCCTGTATTGGCTCATTTATCTATGTAGATAAGTTAGAAGAGATTGTCCTGGAGGAAATGAGAAAAATCAATCTCCAATATTTGGATGAAAAATGTCTGGAAGATAATATTGTCATCCACGAGACTCTGGACGAGGATCTGGAAAAATGGAAAAACCAGAGCAGTCTTCATAGACAGAGACTGCTGCAGATAGATACCGCAATAAAAAATCTGTATTTGGATAAAGTGAAAGGCGATATCGACGCGGAGCAGTTTCAGGTCTTATACCGCGGGCTGGATTCAGATAAAGAGAAGGCGAACGATGCTGTAAAGCAGCTGGAGCAGAAGATGGAATATGTTCGGTCCCGGAGTGGAAGCCGGATAGATAAGAGAGAAATTGTCAGGGAGTATGTAAATCCCTCTGGACTCAACCGCCCAATGGTTGAACAGCTTATTGACCACATAGTGGTCTCCAGGCGTGATCCGGAGACAAAGAAGATAAATATAGAGATCCACTGGAACTTTTGAAAGTTCCGGTGGATCTCTTGAGTTTTAATACCCGAAGGTATTATTAGGTTATCATTAGGCTAGTTCCGCGCTGCGTGAAGAATCTGTTCCAGATCCGAGATCAGTCCCTTGGAGTATTCTTCTGCTTCATGGTAAACCTCTCCAGCTTCTGTATAGGAGCCACTGTTCAATGCCTCGATGATGGTGGCGCCAAACTGGTGGAATTTTTTGTGTTTCATTTCCAGAGCTTCCCATACAGGCATAATGATAGGGATCCGGGGCTTTACAGAATAATAAAAATGACCAAACCCGCATTTTGTGGAATCCAGCTGTAACGGTGTGACATTCCGGGTCTCAACCATGTTTCTCAGATTGTTGAGCCATGTCCGATGGGCAGTAATGGCATCCCGGACATACTTGGCAAATTCCGAGTTTTCTAAATGATAGAAAGCATCCATTGAAAGGAGTCCCATTTGTTTTGCGGTATCATCCAGAGTTTTCTCAATGCCGACAACAGGTTCTACTGCTTTTTTAAGGTCAGCGCTGACCTGATTCATAAAACTGGTGCTGTTTCTCAGCTGATTTTCCATTTCATTCATGGAACTGCTGATGTTCTCGCTTACCTCAGCGATAGAACGAATGGAGTCATTTACTCTGGAAACACTCTGCTGGCTCTCCCTGTTCAGATCCCATACAAAGTTGATCTTCCTGGACATCGCTTCCAGCGATTCAACAGTGTTTGAAGCACTCTGTACACTTTTCTCAGAAGCTTCTTTGATGGTCTCCACAAACTCTTCCATATTACTGGTCAGTTTTTGTGTTTCTCCGGCTAATGTGCCGATTTCCTCTGCCACAACAGCGAACCCTTTTCCAGCCTCTCCGGCTCTTGCCGCTTCAATAGAGGCATTTAATGATAACAGGTTCGTCTGCAGGGAGATAGCATTGATTCCGGCGATAACATCGCTTATGTACTCCAGTATCTGCAGCAGTTTATCCATATCCTTCTGAAGTTCCAAAGAAATATCGATGGTCTGCCCGGAGAGGTCACGAATGGTTGTCAGTTCATTTTGCCCCTCCTGAATTTTTTCAAATACATTATTTGTATCAGAAGATACTTTAACGATGGTACTTGTCAGCTGTTCATGCTGGTTATTGTTTCTTCTCCCGGCAGGATCCGCAGAAGTGCCAAAAATGGTCTCTGTAGCGTTGGCTACGTTGCGGGAGATATCAACTATTTTATCTGTCTGATACTGCATGGTCAAGTCAAGAGAACTGATCTGCATAACTGCTTTCATATTTTTTTCATAGATTTCCCCAAATTGTTTTCTTCCGCTTTGTAATCGCTCATAGATATCCAGCAGGTCTGGATCTTTCGTATAATCTGCTTCTTTCATTTCAGAAATTGCTTTTACAAGCGCAGCTTTACTCGTTTTAAGTGCCATTGGTCATCTCCTTTTTTCGATTTTGTTCCCGCCAGCATTATGGGCGCAGGTGCCTGTATTCTCGTTAGTTATGTGCTGCGGGATTCTTCCCTGAGACAGTCCTGTATACGCTTTTGCGCATCGGAACTAAGTATATACTTTCATAATAAGGGATTCTGTATATTTTGCAAGCTTTTTTTGAATTTTTTTAATGGTATTTTTGTGAAATTTAAATTTCACGTTATACTTTTAAAGCAGCACCGTCTGCTGCCATATCTTCGTGCAGGTCTGCAAGGGGATCTCCTGTGGACTGGATCATGGAAGCGCTCCAGGGTTCACCGGAAGCTGCCTGAGGCCACAAGCCAATCGTATGGTCGATATAATAGGGGGCAAAGCCCTGTTCCTGAAGTTCCTCGGCAGTGAGGTTTTTCGTAAGCTGATGGACGATGGCACATACAATCTCCATGTGCGCCAGTTCTTCTGTACCCACAGGAGCACTGAAATTGATCCTTTGGCTGGCTTGTAAAAAAAGAGCCTTTTTATGCTCTTTTTCATAGAATCATACTGGAGTTTTTTGTTTTATAATGTTATAATAAGGATATGTCATTTCTCATATTGACATGTATCATGAAGCATATTAATATATCAATATAAAGATGTTGATTATTTTGTGAAAGTGTAGCAGTTATCAGCCAATACAGGAGGGAAGAAGATGTATCATTGCCATATTCATTTTTATTTTGCAGGTCATCCGTGCAGAGCCTTTGAGATCGTAAAGGAAATGTCCCCGCTTGTACCCTTTACCCATGAGTTTTCGGAAAGTGACAGGCCGGAGGAAAAGCTGACAGCCCAGGCAGATGTTATCCTGGTCAGTTTACAGGGAATGGATGCAAAAGAAACATTGCAGATGTTGACTACAAAAAGGAGAGAGGACACTGAAGTCATTCTGCTTGCAGACAAGGAAGGGATCCAGACACTGTCAGACAATCTTTCGGAATTTACGGACATATGGACGCTGCCATTGTCAGATGAGGAGATCCGTTTCCGGTTCCTTAGATGGCAGCAGACTTATAAAATGAGCAAGGATTTCTGGGAGACAAGTCATTATCTGGAGGCGACGATCAACAACGTTCCCAATCTGGTCTGGTATAAGGATAAAGATGGTGTGCATGAGAAGGTGAATGACAGCTTCTGCCAGACGGTAGGCAAGACCAAGAAACAGGTAGAAGGGCGCCGCCACGCCTATATCTGGGACGTAGAGGAAGATGATCCGGCTTGTATAGAATCTGAACGTGAAGTTATGACGAAGGAAAAAACTTACGTTTCAGAGGAGAGCATCAAAACCGGAGAGGGCATGAGACAGCTGACTACTTATAAATCACCATTATATAATGTGGATGGCAGTGTAATGGGAACGGTAGGAGTTGCTATTGATGTAACAAAAGAGCGTGAATATGAGCAGGAGATCATCCGGAAGAACCAGTCTCTGGAGAAGATTTTTACTTCTATTGACTGTGGTGTGATGCTCCATTCGGAGGACGGAAAAAAGATTCTCAGTGTCAACCGGGCTGCACTGAAGATTCTGGGATATGAGTCAAAGGAAGATCTGGAAGCAGGTGGTTTTGACATGGTGGCTTCCTCAGTTTTGGAGGAAGACAGGTCGAAACTTTTGGAATCCATCAGGGAACTGAAGGAAGTGGGGGACAATGTCAGTGTAGAGTATCGAGTGCAGCATAAAAATGGGGATATTTTACATATTATGGGCAATATTAAATTGCTGGAGGAAGATGGAAAGCATGTTTACCAGCGTTTTCTTTTGGATTGTACGCTCCAAAAGCTGCAGGAAAAGAAAAAGGAAAAGCGTCAGCAGGAGCTGGTACAGGCGCTGAGTATTGATTATAATCTTGTCTGCTTCTTTGATCTTGATACTGGGATGGGATTCCAGGTACAAAATGATGAAAATATGTTTGTGGATGCTTTTGATGAGAAATTGTCTCTGGAGGAGAGCATGTCGCAGTACATAGAGGATTTTGTGCACGAGGACGACAGGGATATGCTGAGAGAGGCTTCATCTAGAGAACTTCTCATAAAAGAGCTGGAAGGAAAGAAGATGTACTCCGTGAATTACCGCATTATGAAAGATGGTAAGGTCAAGTATTTCCAGCTGAAGGTGGTTCGTGCGGGATCCTGGGAGAAAAACCATGGCATCGTTCTCGGGTTTCATAGTGTGGATGCGGAGATACGAAATGAGATGGAACAGAAAAATCTGCTGGAGGATGCTCTTTTACAGGCAAATCAGGCGAGCAAGGCAAAGAGTGTATTTCTTTCCCACATGTCTCATGACATCCGTACTCCGATGAATGCAATTATTGGTTTTACGGCTCTGGCGATCACTCATATAGAACAGAAAGAACAGGTTGAGGAATATCTTAAGAAGATCATGACATCAGGAAATCATCTGCTGAGCCTGATCAATGATGTTCTGGATATGAGCCGCATCGAAAGCGGCAAGATGCATCTGGAGGAGAAGCTCTGCAGCCTGCCGGATATCCTGCATGAACTCCGCAACATTCTTCAGTCAGACATCCGCGCCAAACAGCTGGAACTGTATCTGGATGCCGTAGATGTGATAAATGAGGAGATATACTGTGATAAGCTGCGCTTAAACCAGGTGCTTTTGAATCTGCTGAGCAATGCGGTCAAGTATACGACAGCGGGCGGCATCGTCAGCGTGCGGGTGACTGAAAAGCCTGGGGCGCCAGTCGGTTATGCGAATTATGAGTTTAGTATAAAAGATACCGGTATCGGTATGAGTGAAGAATTCGTATTACATATTTTTGAACCATTTGAGAGAGAAAGAACTACGACCATCAGCGGCATCGAGGGAGCCGGCCTGGGAATGGCGATCACAAAAAATATTGTGGATATGATGAACGGAACCATCGATGTAAAGAGTGAGCAGGGGGTAGGAACCGAATTTACTGTTTCCTTTACATTCCGTCTCAGCTCCGAAACAAAATCTTATCAGGAGATTCCAGAGCTCAAAAACTGCAGGGCACTGGTTGTAGACGATGATTTTAATACGTGCGACAGCGTATCTTATATGCTGGGTCAGCTAGGGCTGCGGGCAGAATGGACCTTATCAGGAAAAGAAGCAGTGCTGCGTACCCGCCAGGCATCTATGCGTGGAGACCGCTATAGTGTATACATCATTGACTGGCTGCTTCCTGATATGAATGGAATAGAGGTCACCCGGAGAATCCGGAAGGAGATGGGGGAGGATGTGCCAGTTATTGTGTTGACAGCATATGACTGGTCGGATATCGAGAGCGAGGCGAAGGAAGCTGGTGTGACGGCATTCTGCAGCAAACCGTTGTTTATGTCGGAACTCAGCAGCTGTCTGTATTCTGTTGTAAATGAGGATATGGAAGACAAGGAAACAGAAAGTGAGACAGACGATCTTCTGGCAGGAAGGATTCTTCTGGCTGAGGATAACGAGCTGAATCAGGAAATTGCCGTGGCGATACTGGAAGAGGCAGGAATCAGTGTTGAGGTGGCGGGAAATGGACAGATCGCCGTGGATATGCTGAAAGATTCGGAACCAGATTATTATCAGCTGATTCTTATGGATGTGAAGATGCCTGTGATGAACGGATACGAAGCTACAAAGGCGATCAGGAAACTGGAAAATAAAAAATTGTCGTCGATACCAATCTTTGCGATGACTGCTAATGCGTTTGAGGAAGACAAAAGAGAGGCTTTAAATTGTGGGATGAATGGTCACCTGGCAAAACCGATCGACGTGGAAAAACTGTTTAAGCTGTTAAGAAAAGTATTAAGCTGAGATATATAATTAAGATAAAGGAGGAGCACTGAAAATGAAGACAAATAGATCCCAACGTCTGATTGGCCTTATTTGTGCACTGGTACTGGTCATTACTGGTTTTTCTGTGTATTTGCATCATGAAATGAGTTATGCAGAGATCAGCCAGATTGCCAACCAGGCTGGGGAGCATGCAGAACCCGTGGGGAATACGGAAAATTCTGGAGTTCCACAAGGGGCTACAGGACTTCTTTATCATGAGCTGGGAAGTGTGAATCCGTCGCTTCTTCGGTCCTACCGTGCATATTCCAGTGGTAAGCTGATAAATCAGTTAAGATCCATGCAGTATACATCAACAGTTGAAGATGATGCTAATGGAATATCTATGAATATCACAGATTATGTGAAAAATGGCGAGCGGGGAAATGTGTTTGGCGCTTCTTTGATGATCAAAGCAGAAGACTGGTCATCTGTGGAAAATAAGAATAACAAAGCTTCACTTTTCTTTGAGGTGAGAGACGCAGAGGGTACGGTTAAAAAAAGCTATCCATTGGAGAGCAATGGTCCGGACGAGACTGGCAGCAACCTTACCGATGCGACTTCTTCCCTGGGTGAGGGCTGGCTTGCCTCCCCGCTGAATGGGGAAGCTGCATTAGATTTTGAAGAGGGCGATGAGATATTCCTCTGTACAAATCAAAAAAATAAGGTTCATTATTATACCAACGTATATCTTTGGGGATACATAGATACGTTTGTAAATGCTTCAGAAGCCTTTGTATCGACGCCGCTTTTGAGCCAGTCCGGTGGCCAGATCAACTTTACTGTATCAAATCTGACAGATACGGATATGGAATTTATCTTTGAAGTCACAGATCAGGCAGATGGTCAGCCGGTAGGAATGAATGAGTATGCTCTCGCGGTTCCTTCTGGAACCGAAGAGGTACCTGTCTCATTAAAGGCTGACGGCGCTAGTGTGATCACCATCAGGGATACTTTTGGAAAGGTATATGTAGATTCCAGGCAGGTGGGAACCTGTGAATGGGTGGGGACCTGGTCCAGCGCCCAGCTGACTGCTTCGGGAGATTCCCTTCCGCCGATGGAACTGGCAGGCAGCACATACCGCCAGATCATCCGGACCTCTACAGGGGGAAGCCGTGTCCGTCTCACATTTTCTAATGAAAACGGAGAGAGCGAGCTGGAGATAAGATCGGCACATCTGGCTCGGCAGATTGAAGCCAAAAGTTCTGAGATCGACTTGTCTACGGATACAGTTCTGACCTTTGAGGGCAAGGAATCTGTAGTGATCCCGGCAGGCGGTATGGTTACCTCTGATGCTGTGGAGTATCCAGTAGAAGCGTTGGAGCAGGTGGCAGTTACAACTTACTTTGGGAAAGTACCAAAAACCATCACCAGCCATACAGGAGCAAGATGTAATAACTGGCTGATCAGCGGTGATCATGTTTCGGATGTTATTCTGGGGACTGCGAAGACTACTGTCAGCTGGTATTTCGTAGACAGTATGGATGTCCTTTCTCCAGAGAAAAATGACGCCATTGTATGTTTTGGTGATTCTATTACCGATGGCTATGGCTGTACGGTAAACAAATACGAGAGGTGGACGGATGTGCTGGCTCAGCTTCTCCAGGAAGATGAAGCTACAAAGCATTTGTCGGTTCTGAACAAAGGAATCGGAGGAAATGCGATCTTCGGTGGTAGTGGAAAGCCAGGAAAAGACCGGTTTGACAATGATGTGCTCAAGAAGGCAGGCGTAAAATATCTGATCATATTAGAGGGTGTAAATGACATCGGATATTCTTCAGATCCTGGTCTGGCAGATTTGATCATTGCAGAATACAAAACGATGATCGCTAAAGCCCATGCCGCCGGGATTAGGGTGTACTGTGGCACGATCCTTCCATTTAAAGGACATGATTATTATTCCGTAGTCCGGGAGCAGATCCGCAAGAAAGTGAATGAGTTTATTCTTTCGGATGATTCAGGATTTGATGGCACGATTGATTTTGCAGCTGCCATTGCAGACAGCAGTGATCCGGAGAAAATGCTTAAAAAGTATGCCAATGACAATCTTCATCCAAATTCTGCCGGCTATGAATTAATGGGACAGTTGGTATATGACACAGTATTCAAGGAAGAGGTGAACTAATATGAGAAGATCATATAAAAAACCGATGGCGCTCTTTCTGGTCATGACAATTGCTGTAGCAGGGATGACAGATTATCAACAGGTGGATGCAAAAGCAAAAAAGAAAGTAAAAGAGATCACAGTAAATAAACCGGAAATATCTTCCCTGTATCTGAAAAAGGGTGAAAAATTCCGGATCAAATATAAGGTTAAGCCAGCGAATGCTTCAAATGCCAAGGTGGCATTTGCTGCCAGTAATAAAAAAGTCGCAATGGTTTCCGCCAAAGGAGTGATCCAGGCAAAAAAGCCAGGCACAGCGCGGATCACACTGAAAGCCAAAGATGGCAGCAGGAAAAAGGCATCACTTCAGATTAAAGTTGTGAAAAAACTAAAACCAGTTAAAAAACTTTCTTTAAATAAGAGGAAAGCAATTTTATATTTGAAGGGTTCTGCCAACGAGAAGACATTGTCATTAATAGCCAGCGTGGCGCCTAAGAACGCGACAGAGAAAAAGATCGTATACCGTTCTTCGGACAACAAAATTGCTTCGGTATCCAAGAAAGGGATTGTAACGGCGAAAAAAGCCGGCAAGGCTTCCATAACAGCCTATGCCGCGGATGGAAGGGGAGCGAAGGCGGTTTGCCAGATTGTAGTAGAAAATGCTTCGTCAAATACCAATGCTCCTCAGCCCCCCGCAACCTCTTCTGTACCAGCTCCGGTACCAGAAGAACCGGCTGTACGCATAGGTACGAAAGTAATGGTCACCACAGAGGACAATTTTAGGAGTTATGTAACCATTTCGATTCCTTTGCCGTCTGGTGTGAAAAAGAGTGATATCACTGGTTTCCGTATGGGTGTGGATTCTGGCACAGACCTGTCCCTGAGACTTTATGCCGGAAGCCTGAAACAGAAAGACAGAGAACTGACATCCCGCAGTACATATATCCAGGATGAAGTGACAGGAACCTCTTCTGCCAATGTGGATGGAAAAGTGATTCCAAAAACCAGTTACAGATTGTCGATTCAGGAATCCCAATCCTCCTGGGGCAGGGTAAAGGCAGGGCAGCTCAGACTGGTAAAGATTCCAATGGATGACAGGGCAAGAGCACTTCTCTCAGGCTCTTCCGAGGAAACGCTGACAGTATGTCTCTATGCTCATAACTGCAGGCCTCAATATGGTTTTTATACCTTCCAGATCGAAGCGGGCGGTCAGCTCCATACGTTACAGCTGGGGGCAGACAACGTAAAGGCTTTGGATGGAGCAAGTGTGTCTTTTGAGAATTAATAGTAACTCTGCGCAATATATAAAATGTAAAAAATAGGAATAAAAAGGAAAAAATTATTGCAAAAGAAATAAAACTATGTTATACTGACAAAGTATCTTATCAGCAGTGCCTTAGTACTGCCAGCTCCCTGTGCAAACAGGGAGCTTTTTTTACGTCATTTTTACCATAACTTACCACTTGTTTTGCCATAGTACCTCTATGTAAAATAAATGTGGAGGTGTTAGAGATGGAAGAGGTGGATTCGGCATTCTGGATTAGAATTAATGGTGTATTTTATGGAAAGACAATCGAAGAAATAGCATATTTTAAATCGATATGGCCTTGGGTAAAAATGGTGGCAGTGAACGAAGAAATCAGATTCTGGGAATCCCTTGCCCAGGTTCAGAAAAGAGTGGAAATGCAATCACAAGATTTTATATGTATAAGCAGACGTTATTACATAAATGTGCATTATGTCAAAGATTATACTTCAAAGGAGATCAGGATGATGGATGGTACTGTGATTTCAGTAACCAGAAAAAATATGGAGTATTTTAGAGAGAAAGTACATGAAAATAACGAATAACCAGAATTTTAATATCGGCCAGGCAGCTGCCTGGCCTTATTTTTTTATAAATCCGCGCCGTCGAGCTAAGGCAAAGTAGAGCTGGCTTTTGCGGGAGTGCTGAACCGACTAAATGCTGCCTGTTGTTTGAGTAATAGGGACATGTAAAGAAAGATCTTGCATATGATGTATTAAGCATAAACTGGAAGGTTTGCCATGAAAAAGGAAACATTTGATCAGACAATTACATTTCATGGAAGTATTACTATTCCAATAGAAATGAAAGAATCCATTAATTTACTTTTGAAAAGGGGGGTTTATAAGGAACTGCATCGAAGAAAGATGCTGTCGGATGGACAGCTAGACATGTTATTATCCTCTAATGATGTGCTCGGAGGCAGTACAGATGGAGAATAAGCTGCGGACTGCGGTATATGCGAGAGTATCTACGGAAAAAGACGATCAGGTAAATTCTTTAGCCAGCCAGAAAAGTTATTTTGTAGATTATATCAGCAGCCAGAAAAATATGGAACTCAGTAAAGTGTATTTTGATGAGGGGATCAGCGGTACACAGACAAGAAAACGTGCCGGATTCAATCAGATGGTAAAAGATGCGCTCAATGGCGAATTTAATCTTATTCTTACAAAAGAGGTTTCCCGTTTTGCAAGAAATACGGTGGACACCCTTTTTTATACAAGGAAGCTTAAAGAGGCGGGAGTAGGTGTGGTCTTTACCATCGATCATATTGATACCCGTCAGAGTGATGGTGAACTGCGCCTGGCAATTATGGCAAGTCTTGCCCAGGAGGAGAGCAGGAAGACCTCGGAACGTGTCAAATGGGGGCAGCAGAGACGGATGGAGCAGGGGGTGGTCTTTGGCAGGGATCTGCTTGGCTATCGGGTAAAAAATGGCGTCCTTTCTGTGAACTCTGAGGAAGTACCCGTTATCAAAGCTATATTTCATAAGTATACGAATGAGGGGAAAGGAACGCATGTCATCTCCAGGGAGCTGACAGAGGAAGGCCTTGGACCGAAACGGAGTTCTCAGTGGTCCGCCACAGTGATTCTCCGAATTTTGAGAAATGAAAAATATGTGGGGGATTTATGCCAAAAGAAAACATTTACGCCGGATTATCTGACACACAAAAAGAAATACAACCGCGGTGATGAAGAAAAAATTTACATTAAAGACCACCATGAGGCGATCATTGACCGTGATCTGTGGAACCGGACCCAGGCAGAGTTGAAGCAGCGCTCCCAATCGGCGGATGCGAAATCCAGGCACAGCCGCCGCTATTGGTGCAGTGGAAAAATCTGCTGCGGGGAGTGTGGGAGTAAGTTTGTAAGCCGGACAAAGAAACTGACGGTGGGTACATATAAGGCATGGCGGTGTTATCAGACGGCGAATCATGGCAAACTAAAAATGGATGCGGAGGGGAAGAAGATTGGCTGCAATAATAATTCCATCAATGAAAAGGCATTGCTTGCCTGCATGAAATATTGTGTCAGTCTCATATGCCAAAACCAGAAACAGCTGCGCAGAGAAATCCTTTCAGGAATCCAGGCTGTTTGTGGGAAACTGGCTGCTACGTTGGATGAAAATAAAATCCGGCATAAATTAGATGCTATTGAGGAAAAGAAACGGAAATCTTTTGATGCCATGCTGGAGGGGATGATTACGAAAGAAGACTTGAAAAAGCAGACAGAGTGGTATGACGACGAGCTTTCCCGTTTACAAACCAAACTTGCAGAAAGTAAACAAAATAGTAGGAAGTATAACGGGAAAAAGAAACAAATAGATGAATTGGAAAAAACGCTGGATGAAATTTTGTGCTTTAACGAGGACAATGAAATGCTGTATCGTGAGCTGCTGGAGAAAATTGTTGTTTACCAGGAATTTGAACGGGGGTGCAGCCGTCTTGTTGTATGGTTTAAATCCCTGCCCTTTGGCATACGTTTGAAAATCAAATCCACAGGCAGGGGGGGAGAATATTATACGGAAATATTGGAGTGGGGATTTGTATCGTAAATGTAGCCAGGCGACATGAATTCGAGTGGTCTGTACTGCCTTTTTATGATAATGCTAAGAAAGAGGGTGTGGGAACACCCATACGCAATTTCGCCACCGATATACCGATATCGGTCAATACCCCGGCAACTTTCCGGTTTGTATTGGAATACCGCTGGGACAGATAGCGCATGGCAGCTCCGACTTCGCCATCGGGACCTCCAAACTGGCTTATGATAACTTTTGCAATCTCAGCATTTGGTCTCGATATATTAACCGGGTACTGTAGTCTTTTTTCATAATTCCACATAGATTAGCATCCCCCTTCCCATGGCCATGGTCCTTCTACCCAGGTCCAGCCATTGTCTACGTTAACATTTTCATTGACCAGGGGACCGAAGTAGCGGGTATATTCCTCTGCTGCTTCTTTATATAGTTTTTTATACTTTTTATAATACATTAAAGCGTCTTCATCGGTGGGATGGGTGTCCAGATAGAGAACGACGTCATCTATGGCAAATCCAAGTTCCTGGACGTAACGGAGCATTTTTTCTTTGTCTGCCTGATTCATCTCATACCCCTCCTGTAATGGTTGTTATCATAATGGTTCGCGGTTCTGCCAGCAAAATGGGAGCAGGCAGCTCTGGAACCTTCAAACGGTAAAACCAGCTCTTCAAAGATGGTACCGTGTTTCAATGCACTGCAGCCGTCCATTACGTTCTGCCACGTCTGCCAGGGAACATACGCCATGGCAAGACTTTTTTTGTCTTTTGGCGGTTTGGGAGGCATAGGAGGCATATCTGGATGATCACAGCCACAGGAGTTCATGTAGCGGTTATTCATAAAGAATCTCCTTGTTTGTCTTTTATATTAATTTATGACAAAATTCGCGGTGGGTGAAAAAAATAAAAAAATTTTAAAAAAGTTATTGACAAAATGATAAGATTCATTTATGATGATATCAGTAACAATTACTATTATCAAAATGAGGTGGGTACCTTGGCTGGAATCAAGTACAGTAGACAGAGAGAAGCGATCCTTGCTTACCTGCATTCTACCAAAGAACATCCTACAGCAGAAAAGGTATATATGGAATTGAGAGCACAATTTCCAAAGCTTAGTCTTGGCACAGTGTACCGAAATCTGAATTTGCTAGCAGAATCTGGTGAGATTCTCCGACTGAGCTGCGGAGACAGTACAGATCATTTTGATGCTACTGTTACGCCGCATTACCATTTTGTTTGCAGGAAATGCGAAAAGATCCTGGACCTGGAGATGTCCTCTCTTGATTTTATTGAAGAAAGGGCGGCTGAGAACTTTCAGGGAAAGGTTCGGGGACACCAGGTATATTTTTATGGTGAGTGTGAGGACTGCATGTCGACATAAAGTTTATGCTGGCTCTTTGTCAGATAAACTTAAAATATAATTAAAAATTTAAAGGAGAGATAAGGATGAAAAAATTTGTATGTAGTGTATGTGGTTATGTTCATGAGGGAGATTCTGCACCGGAGAAGTGTCCGCAGTGTAACGCGCCGGCAAGTAAGTTTACAGAGCAGGGCGGAGATAAAACATGGGCAGCAGAGCATGTAGTGGGAGTAGCTCAGGGAGTTCCGGAAGATATCATTGAGGACCTTCGTGCAAACTTCAATGGAGAGTGCTCTGAGGTAGGTATGTATCTTGCTATGTCCCGCGTGGCGCACAGAGAAGGTTATCCTGAGATCGGCCTTTATTGGGAAAAAGCAGCATACGAAGAGGCTGAGCATGCTGCTAAGTTTGCAGAGCTTCTTGGTGAGGTTGTAACAGACAGCACAAAGAAAAATCTTGAAATGCGTGTAGAGGCAGAGAATGGAGCAACAGCTGGAAAAACAGACTTGGCTAAGCGTGCAAAAGCTCTGAATCTGGATGCGATCCATGATACCGTGCATGAGATGGCTCGTGACGAGGCAAGACATGGAAAAGCATTTGAGGGTCTGCTGAAGAGATATTTTGGGTAAGATCAAGATAGCTTAAAATAAGAATTTGTAATATTTCCGGGGGTACAGGCGATAGCTTGTACCCCTGTTTTTGTGTAAATCGTTAATGAAATCATGAAGAGAATGAAAAAGATATGGAGACTCCGTTTTTATGTAGATATAAATTTTTTACAGGCTTGCTTTAGTTCGCTTAACCGACTATAATAAAGAATATTTTTGATTGATATTGGGAGGGTAGCTTATGTTTGATTATATGATTGAGGGCGTTATCTACCTGACCCGTGTATGGCTTATCCCACGGGACACAGAAAAGCCAGTGGATATGCGTCGGAAAAATCTGGGGGAGATGTGAAAATGATGGAAATCTATTATATTGAAGATGACGAGAATATTGCAATGTCTGTAAAAGAATTTCTGGGCCAGAAAGGGTATGCAGTTTCTTTATTTGGGACGTTGGAAAGCGGAAAGAAGGCATTGGAACACCATATTCCGAGCATTGCGCTGATAGACTGGAATATGCCGGACGGCGGGGGAAACAGTTTGTGCAGATGGATACGCTCAAGATGGAAAGAACTTCCAGTTATTTTTCTGACTGTCCGAGATGACACTCGTGATATTATTTCTGGTTTTGAATATGGGGCAGATGATTATGTGACAAAACCCTTTGAATTAGAAGTTCTGTATTCACGCATCCACGCACTGCTGCGCAGGGCAGGGAATGTACAGAGCCATTATCTTTCCTGCGGTTCTATATCAATTGATAAAAACAAAAAGGCAGTATTTTGTGGTGAAGAAGAAATTACTGTCAGCCAGGCAGAATACCAGCTTTTGCAGCTTTTGATGGAAAATAAGGGGAAAACCGTCACAAGAGAACGGCTGCTGGCTCAAATCTGGGATAATAACGGGAATTATGTCAATGACAATACGTTGACCGTGACAATGAAACGGCTTAGGGAAAAACTCCATCATCCCTCCTGCTTAAAAACAATACGGAGCTTTGGCTACCGTATGGAGGATGAGATATGAGCAAAAAATCAAATATAAAAATAACAATTCTGTTTGTGCTGTCGGTCGGTCTGATTGTAGCAGCGATGACTACATACCTTCTTACCATTTACTATTCTCAGGTATGTTTTCATATTTTGGGTGGATTTTGTGGAGATATGGTTGAAAAAAATCCAGATTCCAGACAGGCTGTTTTGGAATTATTGAAAACATATGATTTCCATGTGACAGGCGAAAATATACTATCAAACTTTGGCTATTATCCATCGGATTTAGGGATTATGGACACGACAGCCCTTTGGATTGCCGCTTTAGGTTTTTTGACAGGTGGCATACTGTTCTTTTTCTCTTTCTGGTATTGGCATAGGAAATCGGAAGCCCGAATCCAAGCATTGA
>CAMXSH010000059.1 GCA_947246475.1 uncultured Roseburia sp. | reverse complement strand
CTGAAAGATGACACTCTGTCCCAGATCAAGATCGCAGAGCTGGCAGACAGCAAGGAGACTAAAGTAGGTGAACAGGCGATCGCCATCGGAAATGCTCTGGGATATGGTACCAGCGTGACCGTGGGATATGTCAGTGCGAAAGACCGTCAGATGGGAATGGAAGGGCAGGATACCATGAAGCTGATCCAGACGGATGCAGCGATCAATCCTGGAAACAGCGGAGGAGCGCTGGTGAATGCAAAGGGGGAGGTGATCGGTATCAATTCCTCAAAGTTTGCCTCGGAAGAGGTGGAAGGAATGGGATTTGCCATTCCGATCTCGGATGCGCTGCCTATTATGGAGAACCTGATGAAAGGGGACGGCGCTTCCCAGGGGTTCCAGGGGGGAGCCCAGGCAGGAGATATTATATCTTGAAAATTGCGAAGCCCTTTAGTATAATGAGAAAAGGGCAGATTTAGAATGGCTTATGCCCCATACCCAGGTGGTATGGGGCATTTAACTTCGTGAAGATAAAGTGAGGAAGATTATGTTTGATTATCAGAAGATCGATGATACAGATATTACTGGCGAGGCGCCGGTGACAGAACCAGAAAGACAATATTATTTTATGAAAAAATGCCGGATGTGGGCAGAAGAAGAGGGCAAAAGGCTGGGTCGTAGGCTGACACTTTCCATGCAGACCATGGGGTGTCAGATGAACGCCAGAGATTCTGAAAAATTAGAAGCAGTACTTTCTTATATTGGCTATGGTACGGTGGAAGATACCGTGGCAGATTTCATCCTTTATAATACCTGTACAGTGCGGGAAAACGCCAATCTTAAGGTATATGGACGACTGGGGTATATGAAAAACCAGAAAAAGAAAAACCCGCAGATGAAGATCGCCATGTGCGGGTGTATGATGCAAGAGCCTACAGTAGTAGAAAAAATTAAGAAAAGTTATCCTTTCGTTGACATGATCTTTGGCACCCATAATGTATATAAACTGGCTGAAATCCTCTTTACCCAGATTCAGTCGGGACGGATGGTCATCGACATCTGGCAGGAGGCGAAGGAAGTTGTGGAAGACCTGCCAAGCATCCGCAAATATCCCTTTAAGGCTGGGGTGAATATCATGTATGGCTGCAATAATTTCTGCAGTTATTGTATCGTTCCCTATGTGCGGGGGAGGGAGCGGAGCAGGAAACCGGAAGAAATTCTCCGGGAGATCCGGGGATTGGCAGAGGATGGCGTCAAAGAAGTGATGCTTTTAGGACAGAATGTAAATTCTTATGGAAAGACACTGGAAGTTCCCATGAACTTCGCGGAGCTTTTACGTGAAGTGAACAAGATACCGGAACTGCGCCGGATCCGCTTTATGACCTCCCATCCCAAGGATTTATCGGAAGAACTGATACAGGCGATGGCAGAATGTGACAAAGTATGTACCCATCTTCATCTTCCCCTGCAGTCTGGAAGCACGGGGATCCTGAAAAAAATGAACCGCCGGTACACGAAAGATGATTATCTGGCACTGGTGGACCAGGTTCGCGATAAACTGCCAGATATTTCGCTTACCACAGATATTATTGTGGGGTTTCCGGGAGAGACCGAAGAGGATTTTGAGGAGACACTGGATGTAATACGGAAGGTTCGTTATGACAGCGTATATTCATTTATATATTCCAGACGGACAGGAACCCCTGCTGCGGCGATGGAAGACCAGGTGCCGGAGGATGTGGTAAAGCAGCGGTTTGACAGGCTTCTCACGGAGATACAGTCCATTTCCAGGGAAATCACAGACAGAAAAGTTGGAAAGATAGAAGAAGTGCTTATAGAAGAGATCAATGATCACGATCCGTCTCTGATCACCGGGCGTCTTTCATCCAATGCGGTAGTTCATTGTCCAGCGTCTGAGGATTGCATAGGAGAGATCCGCAGGGTAAAGTTGACAGAAAGTAAAGGTTTTTATTTTATGGGAGAGCTTCAGACAGATTAGAGACCTGTATCCATGAAGAAAAGACAACCCGACGGCACAGGGTGAAGCAGAGTTCAAACTGGCGCTGCCGGGCTGGTATGAAAACAACAATAAGATCTGTTATTTCTTTTCTGGTTCTGGGTACTCTTCACCAAAAGTATCCACAGTAACTTTTTCCATCACCACAGGGTTTAGTGGCATATCGCTGTAATCTGTGGCTGTTTCAGCAAGTTTATCCACTACATCCATGCCTTCTGTCACCTTGCCAAAGGCAGCGTAGGCACCATCCAGATGAGGGGCATCTTTATGCATGATAAAGAACTGGGAACCGGCGGAGTCTGGCATCTGGGAGCGCGCCATGGAGATGACACCTGCAGTATGCTTTAAGTTATTCTCAAAGCCGTTCATGCCAAACTCCCCACGGATGCTGTATCCGGGACCACCCATACCATTGCCGTCGGGACAGCCGCCCTGGATCATAAAACCTTTGATGATACGGTGGAAAGTAAGACCGTCATAATAGCCTTTTTTCACCAGTGATATAAAATTATTTACGGTGTTGGGCGCCGTCTCAGGATAAAGTTCTACCTGGATGGTGTCCCCTTCTGCCATTTGAATTGTTACGATTGGATTTTTTTCAGCCATAGTTCATATTCCTTTCTGTATCTTTTCTGGAATTAAGTATACAGAACATCGGAAAATATTTCAAGACTTTGAAGAGAGGAAGTGTAAAATGATTTATCCTGGCTTTTTAAAAAAAGGTGATACCATAGGGATCACAGCGCCTTCGGATGGGAACCGGAAGCCGATGGATTTTGCCAGACTGGATCTGGCAGAAGAGAGGATCAGGGAACAGGGATATTGTGTCCTTGAGACAGAAAATGTCCGTCAAAGTGATGGGAGGGGACGGAGCAGTAACAGGGAGCAGCGGGCAGAACAGCTCATGAGCCTGTTTGGGAATCCTGAGGTAAAGTACATTTTTTCTGCCAAGGGCGGAGATTTTCTGATGGAGATACTGCCGCTGCTGGATCTGGATGTTGTCCGCAGGAATCCCAAGTGGTTTCAGGGATTTTCTGACAACACAGGATTGACCTATACTCTTGCTGTGAACTGCCATACTGCCACTGTATACGGAAACCATTTCAATGATTTTTCTATGGATCCCTGGCATACGGCAGTCCGGAACAATGGGGAGATCATGACAGGAAATATGATAGAACAGTTCTCTTTCGATGCCTATGAAGACGATTTTTATGACAGGGAGCGGCCGGAGGAGGGATACCGGAAAGATAAGCCTTCCCGTCAATACGCTGTAATGGACGGAAAGATTGTGGACGAGGTGAACATGAGAGGAAGGATGCTGGGGGGGTGTCTGGATGTTCTGCTGAACCTGGTCGGGACATGTTTTGACAAGACCCGTGAGTTTGTGGACTCTTACCGCCAGGATGGGATCCTGTGGTATATGGAAAGCTTTTCTTTAGACAGCGATTCTATCACCAGGGGACTGTGGCAGCTTAAGCATGCGGGCTGGTTTGAACATGCTGCTGGCTTTGTTTTCGGGCGTCCCTGCATGTTCCAGAGTTTCACGGACCACAGTTACCGGGAGGCGGTGGAAGTCATTTTATCAGAACTTCATGTCCCTATTGTGTTTGATGCTGATATAGGTCATAAAGCACCTCAGTTTACCATCATTAATGGAAGTGTTGGAGAGTGGAGGACGAAAAATGGGAGTTCTCGTTTGAGGACAACCCTTGAATAGACGAAAAACGACAGCAACTACATAAAAATTACAAAGGATTCTTTGCATGAGCCGGCAAATAATCCTTTATTTTCTTGTACAAAAAGGATACTAAGTATTTTAAGCTGTCCAAATAAAGGAAAATTTGTCGGATAACAGAGAAAAATTATTTGGTTTTGTCGCCTCATTTTGACAAAATTTTAGTCATAAATAGTGTATCATCTGTATATGCAAAAGCAAATGAAGGAAAATGGGAGCAGGTAAAATGAAAATATATCTTGATGTATTTTTTATCGTTAACTTCTTTATGAATTTACTCGTATTTGAAATCATGAATATATTTTTAAAAAAACGGCCTGTGAGCATAAGATGTGCAGCAGCTTCAGCAGAAGGTTCCCTGGCAGCGGTTTTACTTGTGATTGGCGGGGTGCGGCAGATGGCAGCGGCATTTATTCTTATGTATCTCATTGTGAGCTGTCTGATGATACGGACCGCTTATGGAAAAACAACGGTTTACGGCTTTGGCAGGTATATGGCAGGTTTTTATCTGGCAGCGGCAGGTGTTGCAGGGGCTGTCATGTTCTTAAAAGGAATCGCAGGAATCCGAAACCTCCCGATCATTTTTCTCCTGTCATCCGCGATCTTGCTTTTATTTCTTGCACAGAAAATCGTTTCTTTTAAAAACCATGGGATAAGAAACGAACAAAATGTATTTCCTGTAACGATCAGGTACCGGGGGAAAAGCGTGAAAACGGCTGGATTTCTGGACACCGGCAACAATCTGTATGAGCCGGTCAGCCATGAGTGCGTTACCATCGTGGAATACAATTTGTTTCAAAAAATGCTGTCTGAGGAAGAAAAAGCTGATTTTAACAAAGTTTTGCACGATATGGAACCGGAACTATTTGGCAAACTGCTTTTGCGCTATATCCCATTTCATTCGCTGGGTAAGGAGTTTGATTATCTTCCGGGAGTCCGGGCGGATGATATGGAGATTCAAGTGAACGGCAGTGAGACGGTTCATACAGGGAATACCTGGCTTGGGATCTGTGACCGTTTTCTGTCAACAGACAGCGGGTATGAAGTGCTGTTGAACAGCGGGATATTCCGAAAATAATTCATTAAGGGGGATGTATATGTTTTTACGTTTATCAATGCCAAATCGTTTTCAGTTCCGTATGATTCCGGACTGGAAAAATGTATTTTTTCACCAGGGGGGTGATATACATTACATCGGAGGAGCTGAAATACTACCGGCACCGCTGGAACCAGGTGAGGAAGCAGCATGTATCGAAAATCTGGGGGCAGAGAATTCGGAAAAGGCAAAGAATATGCTGGTGGAGCATAATCTCAGGCTGGTGGTCTACATTGCCAAAAAATTTGATAACACCGGGGTCGGAGTGGAAGATTTGATTTCTATCGGCACCATCGGATTGATCAAGGCGATCAACACCTTCAAACCGGACAAAAATATCAAGCTTGCCACCTATGCGTCACGATGCATCGAAAATGAAATATTGATGTATCTGCGCCGCAACAGCAAGGTAAAGATGGAGGTTTCCATCGATGAGCCGCTGAACGTGGACTGGGATGGCAACGAGCTTCTTCTCTCTGACATTCTTGGAACCAGTGAGGATATCATATACAAAGACATTGAGCGGGAAGTAGATATCAAGTTGCTGAAAAAAGCACTTAGCACACTGAGCGAGCGAGAGAGGATGATCATACATATGCGGTTTGGCCTTGATGATTATGAAGGAGGTGAAAAGACACAAAAAGAAGTAGCAGATCTTCTGGGAATCTCCCAGAGCTACATTTCCAGACTGGAGAAGAAGATCATGAAACGCCTCAAAAAAGAAATACTGAGGCTGGAAGGGATATAAAAAATTAAATCAAAAAATACGGAAAAACGTTATTGTGCATGTCGTTCGTCGCAAATTCATGTCGTTTAGGAAAATTTTTCCACAAATAATAAAAAAGATGCTATAATATATATAGCCTCTTTTTTATTTATGCGAAGGTAAAGTGATAATGGCGCGAGCTTGTTCACGAGGTATACAAGCATACTCACATTTTGTGGCATGAAGAATAGAAATCAGCAACGGATATCATCCGGGAAATGCGTGAGTTGGATTTTATAGATATCCAGGTCGACTTCCAGCAATATACGAATCCTTGGACGGCGGTAAACGTTTTTGTCAGCGATGATCCGGATCATGTACTGATGGGGGATGAGGCCTATTTGTATCGATTTGATCATTTTGCCTATACAGGGATTGAGTTGTATGGTTCCGGAAAAAAGATTGCTGTGCCAGCGGAACGATATCAGGAGTCATATCGACTTGTTATTAAAAGAGAAGGGACATCATTCGAATTCTATTCCGGTGCAGCAGAGATAAAAAGAAAAGCGACATGTGAACTGGGACTTCATACAAAACCACTGTATTTGGAAAGTCAAGTAAAACATGGACAGAATTCCTATTATCCGTGGCTGTTTTCGAATTTTATCTAGTTGTGTTGTGATGTGGACAATCCTGACCGCCGACTGGATTATGTATTTGGAATTTACAAGCACTGGGAAAACAGTGACATAACGTATTTCCTTGATAAAAATCGTTTTACAGGAGAAGAAATCGCGCATCTGGAGAAGTCAAATATATCCTGTACTGCCTGGAGCAGGGTAAGTATGTAGAAGCTAAACGTGACCAGTATTATATCAAAGAGCGTGAAGAGTTTTGGAATACTCATCATTATCACCAGAATCTGATCTACGGGGCTGACGAAAAAAAAGCGTTGTTTCCTTTTGGGATATGACAGGAGAGGAAAGGTTCAGCAAATGGAAATTTCTTTTTCGGATCTTGAAAAGTCGCTGAAGAGGAGAGGCGACATTATATATAAGACGATACGAACAGGATGGACATTTTTATCACTTTTCCCTCGATTATTTTAGAGAGATGCTGTATCAATATCTGTATTCTTTGAATAGTTGCTTTTGATATCGAAACAAAGAAGCGAGGGATCCACGACGTTATGGATTATCTATTTATGAGGAACTAAAAAGTGAAAAGGGAGTACAGGTTCTGATCGCTGAACGCCGTATTGCGCATGTTCTTTGGGAGCATAAGCAGATCATGTGCGAACGGATACGTTTTCTGATAAGCGAGAAGTATTTGTCGGATGGCTTGGAATATTCGTATGAGGGTTTGCAGGAGATCCAAGGGATGGCATTTGATCTGAAAAATATCCTGTTAAAGTATCAGATGTGTCCGGAGCGGGCAAATGTGCAGACGATACAGGAGCGATTAAATGAGATACAAAAAAAGAGACAAGCTGTTTGCAGGATCTGTACGATAGGATTTTATAATGGAAGAGAAAATAATGTTTTTATTGGCAGAGAGTATCGGATTGGATGGAAGTCTGCTGGATGCAGCTGCCGATCCGGTCAATAAATATGATATGGATTCGGTTATGATCCTTGATTTTGTGATTCGTATCGAGGATGAATATGGCATTGATTTTCAGGATTTTTCAGAATTATCGAACCATATGAACACGGTGCAGGAAATGGTTGACTATATGATGGAGATGATAGGGGGTGATCACATTGAGTGATTGTTTCGTGAACAAACGATGGAATATGGCTGAATATGCGTATCATAATGTTCAGTTTTATCGTGATAAGCTGCAGGAGATGGGGGTTACCTGGAAGGAGTTGGCAAGTTGGGACGAATGGAATAAGCTTCCGGTTATAGAAAAAAATCAGATCGTGGAACATTCAGACGATCTCATTTCGCAAGAATATGTGGCAGATGTTGCGATGGAAAGGCTGATCCATACCCATACTTCCGGGAGCACAGGAACTTTTTTGGATGTTTACTGGAACAAAGAGGACATGCTTCACGCGCTTCTGCCCTTGTGGGTAGACCGTTGGAAAGTGGCAAACATTCATGCACGGGATCGCCTGTGTCAATTTAATACGACGCTGGCGAATGACAATGTTTATGAAATAAACGGAAACACGATGATCGTGTCAAAAGATCGGCTGTCTTCGTCTTATTTGGAAGATACATATTGGAGAATCCGGGAATTCGAGCCCAAATGGATGATTTTGCATCCGGCGATGGCATTTTTCCTCATGGAATATGCCCGGAAGATGGACCTGCCGGCATTAGAATCCGTACGTTATGTGGAATTGACGGGTGAAATGTCATGGGAAGGTTTGAGAGCCGAACTAGAGTCTACGTGGGGATGTGTCGTTAACATGCACTATGGTACGATGGAAGTTCAGAGTATCGGATATGAAGAGAGAAATCGGTATCGGTTATATGAGCAGACAACGTACGTGGAAGTGTTGGATGATGAGGGGAAGGAAGTCGGTGAGGGAGAAAGCGGGAATATCTTTGTAACCTCATTACATAACCGCGCGATGCCTTTTGTGAGATATGGGATTGGTGATGTGGGGAGGATCTGCTCAGAGAGGAAGGATGGAAAATGGCAGCGCTATCTCGTGCTGGAAAAGGCCAGAAAGAATGACAGGATTCGTTTAAAAGAGGGTGAGAGCATTCCTGCGGATGTGTTATTGAAGCCAGTGGAAACAGTAAATGGTTATTATCAAAATGTCGTATATCAATTTCAAGCAGTTCAGAAGTCTGTGTCACAAATGGAACTTTTTATTGTGATGGATGAGGAGTTTGGCAGGGAAAAGTTTATGCAATTGTACAGGGATGTGATTCAGGGTACGGTTGTTGGTGATATGGATTTTACTTTTACTTTTTCGGATTGTATCCGCCCGCAATATTATACGGGGAAGATCAAGTGGTTTGTAAATGAGATGGAATGAGAACATCCTGTAAAAATGCAGGTTGTGGTGTTTGATGAACGCCAATAAAGAACAAATAGAGAGGATGAGAAGTATGAAAATTGTAGGAAAGAGATTGCTGTGTGTCATTTTAACGGTTGCTATGTTTGGTTTCAGTTTGCAGAGCTTTGAAGTTGACACTTATGCAGCAGAACAGAAAGTACCAGGGATAAACCAAAGTACAGAGGATTCTCAGAGACAAGAAGTGCCAGAAGAACCGGATATCAACAAAGAAGAAGCAAAAGATATCGCGGAATTCCAGGTAGATGAAACACTTGAAAATCAAGAAACTGACTGGAAAGAAGGCACAAAGATCAGAAAAGTGTATAACCTGTACAATGAGAAGGAGGAAATTTGTGCCTATGCGGTTGAACTGAAAAATGGGACAAAAGATGCGGGGTATATTGTCGTAGGAGCAGTAGAGGAAAAACCGCCAATTATTGAGTTTCGGACATCAGGAAGGTTTCTTGATGAAAAATTGCAGAGTAACGAGTATCTTCTATATGATGGTAGCATAAATTATTATAGGGTAAACAAAGCCACGAAAAAGGCAGCCAATATAGAAATGGACAAAGAAAGTTTTTCCATTGAAAATATTGAAAGTGATCAGGAAGAGTCAAAGGATGATACAGCGGGGATTAAGGAAGAATGGAAAGAGATTAAAAAACAAACTGGAGTTGGAAATTCGGCTCCGCCTACTGCGGGAGGAGAAATACTATATCCAAATCGTTACGAAAATGGATATACTAGTGTCATACGTCGTACAGCACCAGACGCAACATTTTATAGATATTTTGAAATGACGGATTTTGGACCAGGGGGAATCTGTGTACCCACTGCTGCGTGTAATTTGTTAAAATATTATATGGAACGAAAAAGGTTGAAACAATCTATAGTGATGAATAATGATTGGAAGTTAACATTTAACAAGTTAAAAAGTTATTTCAATACTTCTGATCAAAAAGGAACAGATATGAAAAATGTCAAACCAGGTCTAGATAGATATTTTAGGGAAATCGGTATTCAGGATGCCGTTACTCACTATTATGGGTTTGATGGAGATAGAGATGCTGCAAACTGGGCTGAGATGAAACGAAGAATAGATTTTGGAGATCCATTTATATACCGCGTTTCAGATCACTATTGGTATAGCGAACACGCTGTTCTTGCTGTTGGTTATGTGCAGTATAATTATTCAACAAATCAGGCTACAGGTTTAAAAACAAGCAGATATCTTCAGGTGGCTGATGGTTGGGAAGAACATGCAAATAGGTATATTAATGTTCATGTTGGATGCGATCCAACATTTGATGAAATGGTATCTCTATACTTTGTATATACAAACATACAAAAGTAATAAAATGCTAAAAGATAACCCGGTAAAGTTTTAGGACTTTGTATGGGTAACAATAATAAAGTTAAGGGTATACAGGGTTATTTTATTTATTGAAATAAATACAAGGCAGTTAATTTTTTAGGTGATTGCGAAACTTACGATGCGCATTCGCAATCTTGAACCCAAACGAGGATGACTTCGTGCAGAACACAAAGACTAAGATGAAAAGTGGATATTTTCCAATTTCAGGAGCACTTAACTAAATCTCATGCTTTATTGAGTTGAAAAGAATTAAGTTAGTATAAAGCGTTTTTTCGTTTTGTGTTCGTCGTCTGGCATGGTAGAGATTATGTTTGATAAGATTGATATCTCTTTCAATGGCACTTCTGATTTTGTAAGAACTTAAAAACATAACCCAAATGTCCATTAATGAATGGCTGTTTAATTTTAGTATTTGAAACGGCATGTGAGGGCATAGAGCTGTAGGTTGCTTTGTAGGGATCATAATTCTTGTATTAGAATAACTCCTTTCCTGGTAAATGATTTTAGTTTCTAGGCAACTCTATTATACTATATCCAGTGAGGGGTTATTTGTATTTCTAAAAATAAAAATGCCATATTTATGCTATTGGTGGCGTTTTGCAAACGCCTATAATTAATTTTTTATAAGGAGGAAAAACAGATGAAAGTAAAAAAACAAAAAAATGTTATTGTGCTAATGTTCGCCTTATCACTCGTTATTTCTATGTTGGATGGGGTGGATATAAGTGCAAAAAAGATACAGGATTACCACTGTAGCAAGGTGATTGTTGCGAATGGTACAAAGTATAAAATATCCCAGATTGCTAAAGATGTCCATGATATAGAAACAGGTAAAAAAATGACACAAAAGTTAAAAAATAAAAAAATAAAGTGGGTTTCTGAAAATAAAAATTTAAAAGTCGTTGGTAAAACTTTTACAGCAAAAAAAATTGGAAGCTATAAGTTGATTGGTATAACAAAAAAGAAAAGGTATAGAATTGACTTGGATGTTGTTAGTAAAAATCCCAAAAAAGATTTATCAATGGTCCAATATGCGACGATTCAAAGCGGATCGGATGGAACGGTAGTCAAAATTGAAGAACCGGAGGCTATTCGTAATTTGTGTGCTTTGATTAATGAAGCAAAATTTAAGTTTGATTATAAACAAGCGAACAAGGGACCAATGGCGGGGTGGAATTATTCAGTCAAGCTATTTTTGTCAAATGGAACAGAGCAATTTAAAATGGTTGATTCGAAACCAAAATATTATTATATAACCAGCAAAGCTGATGAGATAAATAAATATGTAGAACAATTGTTTATAATGTCAATAAAGATTACAGGATAATATGAAACAGAGGCGGGGCAGTAGTTTTACACTGCTCCGTTTTCATGGAATTATGGGAGGAGATCGTAAGTGTACTTGGGAAAATACTAGTTGACAAATCTCAAAGATGTGCCTTATGATGGTAACTATAGTATATATGAATGGATTATTTTGCTGGGATTGTTTTTTGGATCTCAGGTATTCTTCAATCCCTAAAGGCAAAGTGAAGAAAAGGAGTGTGAGAATATGGAGATGTTGCCAGAATGGTTTCAGAATATGCCATACTGGATCATTTCAATTATATCTTTTATCCTTGCATTTATTGCAAAGGATAAAAAATGGAACAGGATAAAAGTCATTTTATATCTGATCGGCATTGGAACAGGAGCTATCGCAGCGATGCAGGCATGGGTAAGAGCTTTTTCATACCTTATTTTTACATAGTTTAACTGATTGTTAAACAAAAAAGGTTTTCAATTAGCGCCTATAAACCAACAACAGCAATCCCAAATCAGTTTGCGGACTGCTGTTGTTTTATTCAAAGATTATTTCTCTGTAGTGAACCAGGTGTAAGAACTTTTTCCTGTACGGATCCGGTACAATACAGGAGTGCTGCCTTTGTTCACGAGAACTGCTTTGGAGCATTTGGAGGAGGCACCTGGCGAGAGTGTGACATCGCTCAGGTCTTCCATAAGCTCAAAGTAAAAGCCCCAGTCAATGTTTTCCAGCTGTGTCGTTCCTGTGGAGTCAAATATATTATAATAATAACTGAACAGATCCTTTGCCTCTACCACTTCACTGCCAGAGACATATTTGATCTGAAAACAGAAATACAGGTATTCTTGATTATTGGCGGGAACAGGATTCTCTTTGTTCTTCAGAACACGGTTTTTGGCAGAATTTCCCGACTGGAAAGTTTCCAGCTTGATCTTAAAAGTTCCGATCTTTTTCCCATCATCATAATAACTGATCGTATGTTCATCATAGGCAGAGAGAGGATTCAGCCGGCCGCCGGATTTGGAATCTGCAGCGGATCCTGTAACAGATACTCTGCAGTACAGTTTTTTGCCGCCGAACTTGGCATAGACCTTAGCTGTTCCTATCTTTTTTGCGGTGACGACACCAGAAGAATTTACTGACGCCACTGATTTTTTGGAGGAGCGCCAGGTGATTTTTGACTTTGTGCCGTATACCTTAAGTTTGCATGTCTTTCCAACCCGAAGCGTCGCAGTTTTTTTGCTCAAACGGACAGTAGCCGCAGAGGATTTTGATGTATCTGGCATCCAGAGGGAAGTGCAGAGACAGAAGACCAAAAGCAGTGACAAGATACGTTTTGTAATTCTCATAGTTCATAAATTCCTTTCTGATCGTAATAACAGGGCAGTGCCGATGCAACTACCATGCTGATCCGGCGTTCACCACATAAAACACCGGGCTAAAATCATTGTACATCAAACTTTGTAAAAGTGCAAGGCTAACCCACCTGCCAATTTTACGGTGGAAAAAAAGTTTCCTTTATGATATAATTCAAATCAGTTCTATTTTAAGGGAAGGAATGCACAAAAATATGTCAACCATAAATAAAAAAAATATTCGAAACTTTTGTATCATCGCCCACATCGATCACGGTAAATCCACTCTGGCAGACCGGATCATTGAGAAGACGGGGCTCTTGACAGAGCGGGAGATGCAGGCGCAGGTACTGGATAATATGGAACTGGAAAGAGAGCGGGGAATAACCATCAAAGCGCAGACAGTCCGTATCGTGTATAAAGCAAAGGACGGGGAAGAGTATATTTTTAATCTGATCGACACGCCGGGCCATGTGGATTTCAATTATGAAGTATCGAGAAGCCTTGCGGCCTGTGAGGGGGCAATCCTTATCGTGGATGCCGCTCAGGGGATTGAGGCGCAGACGCTGGCAAACTGTTATCTTGCGATTGACCACGATCTGGAGATCATGCCGGTGATCAACAAGATCGATCTTCCCAGCGCGGAGCCGGAGCGGGTAAAAAATGAGATTGAAGATGTAATCGGCATTGAGGCACAGGATGCTCCTCTGATCTCTGCGAAGATGGGGACGAATGTTGAGGACGTGCTGGAGCAGATCGTAGCCAGAATCCCGGCGCCGCAGGGGGATGAGAAGGCGCCGCTTAAAGCGCTGATCTTTGATTCCATTTATGATTCTTATAAGGGAGTTATTATTTTTTGCCGGATTTTTGATGGGACAGTGAAAAAAGGGACAAGGATCCATATGATGGCTACCGGCATGGAAGAAGAAGTGGTAGAAGTGGGAACTTTCGGCGCTGGTCAGTTTATCCCTTGTGAAAAACTAACTGCTGGTATGGTGGGATACATTACCGCAAGTTTGAAAAATGTAGAAGGGACCCAGGTAGGAGATACAGTGACGGATGCAGCAAAACCCTGTGAAGAAGCCCTGCCTGGCTATAAAAAGGTACAGCCAATGGTGTACTGCGGTCTGTATCCGGCAGACGGTGCTAAATATCAGGATCTCCGGGATGCACTGGAGAAGCTTCAGCTCAACGATGCCGCCCTGCAGTTTGAGGCGGAGACTTCCGTGGCACTTGGTTTCGGATTCCGTTGTGGATTTTTGGGTCTGCTTCATCTGGAGGTCATCCAGGAGAGGCTGGAGAGGGAGTACAATCTGGACCTGGTGACCACGGCTCCTGGAGTGGTATACCGTGTATATAAGACCAATGGAGAAATGATGGAAGTGACCAATCCTTCTAATCTGCCGGATCCCTCTGAGATTGAGCATATGGAAGAACCGGTGGTCAACGCAGAGATTATGGTGACTACAGAATTCGTAGGTGCGATCATGACACTGTGCCAGGAGCGCCGCGGAGTATATCTGGGGATGGAATATATGGAAGAGACAAGAGCGCTGCTCAAATACGTTCTGCCTCTGAATGAGATCATTTATGATTTCTTTGATTCCCTGAAATCAAGATCCAGGGGATATGCTTCCTTTGACTATGAATTGAAAGGTTATGAGCCGTCCACCCTGGTAAAACTAAACATTCTCATTAATAAAGAAGAAGTAGATGCCCTGTCCTTTATCGTACATGAGAGCACGGCTTATGAGCGGGGAAGAAAAATGTGTGAAAAATTAAAGGGTGAGATTCCGAGACATCTGTTTGAGATCCCGATCCAGGCAGCCATCGGCAACAAAATTATTGCAAGAGAGACCGTCAAAGCAGTGCGCAAAGATGTGCTTGCCAAGTGCTATGGTGGTGATATTTCCAGAAAGAAAAAACTACTGGAAAAACAAAAAGAAGGAAAGAAGCGGATGCGCCAGATCGGAAATGTAGAGATTCCACAGAAAGCATTTATGAGTGTGCTGAAACTGGATGAGGATAAATAACCAATGAACCGACCAGCAGGCATCTATATCCACATTCCGTTTTGTGTCAGAAAGTGCAGTTATTGTGATTTTCTTTCCTGGCAGGCAGGGGAGGATGAGCGGGAGGAGTATGTCAGGAACCTGGTCCGGGAGATCGGTCTTTCTAACCGCTGGTTTCCGGAGATCACCCAGGTGGATTCGGTTTTTATCGGAGGCGGGACTCCGAGTATCCTTTCTGCCAGTCAGATACATTGTATCTGTGAGGCTCTTTACCGCCGTTTTACCATCCAGGAGGGGTGTGAATTTACGATAGAGTGCAATCCTGGTACAGCAGACAGGCATACCTTTGACGCATGCCTTGGCATGGGGATCAACCGCATCAGTTTTGGGGTACAGTCGACTGAGGAGACAGAACTGCGGCTGCTGGGGCGGATCCATACTTATGAAGAAGCAGAGAGATCTTTCCAGGAAGCCAGGGAAGCTGGTTTTCAAAATATCAATATAGATCTGATGAGCGGAATTCCAGGACAGAACATGGTGAGTTATGAGAGGACACTGGACCGGATCCTTCATCTGGAGCCGGAGCATATCTCTGCCTATAGCCTGATCATTGAGGAGGGAACTCCTTTTTATGACCGCTACCGGGATGAGCCGCCAGTGGACGAGGAGACAGACCGCCAGATGTATATGATCACGAAAGAGCGTTTCTCTGAATGCGGCTATCACAGGTATGAAATATCTAATTATGCCAGAAGTGGGTCTGCGTGCAGGCACAATTTAAAATATTGGTCTGGCGGGGAGTACGTAGGTTTTGGCATCGGTGCCAGTTCCCGGGTAGGGAACATCCGTTACCGCAACGCGGATGATCCAGCAGAATATATAAGGCGGGTACAGCAGGAGAAAAGAACAGCGGATCCCGAGGAGCTTTTGGACAGGGAAGCACAGATGTCAGAATTCTTTTTTCTCGGACTCCGCAGAACACAGGGAGTTGATCTGACGGAATTTGAACGCTTATATGGAGCCAGTGCTTTTGACATTTATGGACGGCAGATACGGAAATTGATGGAAAGCGGACTGTTAAGACAGCAGGGGGCATGGCTGCATCTGACGGATTACGGACTGGATGTCAGTAACATGGTGTTTTGCGAGTTTGTATAAGCAGGGCTGTCCTTGGAATTATGTTACAGAAGATGGAATAAGTATGCATTTTTTTGTAGACAACCCAAGAAAAAACAGTTACAATAGTAATAATTAAATTATAAGATTAAGGAAGTGAAAAGTTTGAATCCAGTGTACGAAAAAGTTGAGATTTGTTATAAACAGATCCGGGCAAAAGTCTCTTTTGTGCCAAAAGTTGCCATTGTATTAGGAAGTGGTCTAGGGGCGCTGGCAGAAGTGATCCAGGTAGTGGATACTGTTGATTATTCAGATATCAGTGGATTTCCGGTATCTACCGTGGACGGACACAAAGGGAGATTCGTCTTTGGGTATATTCAGGAGACTCCGGTTGTGATCATGCAGGGGCGTGTTCATTTTTATGAAGGATATGAGATCAGTGATGTGGTGCTTCCGATCCGCGTCATGCGCAAGCTGGGGGCAGACATTTTATTTTTGACTAATTCAGCCGGCGGATTGAATACGATGTACCGTCCTGGCGATTTTATGATGATCACCGATCATATCGGCAGTTTTATGCCTTCACCGCTGATCGGGGAAAATGTGGAAGAGTGGGGAAAACGCTTTCCTTCTATGGAAAATATATACGATGCACAACTGTGTGAATTTATCCGCCAGTCTGCGAGAGAGTGCAATGTTCTTTTGCGGGAAGGCGTATATGTGCAGATGAAAGGACCACAGTATGAGACCAGCGCCGAAGTAAAAATGTGCCAGGTTCTCGGAGGCGATGCAGTAGGGATGAGCACAGCCATTGAAGCGGTGGCGGGGAGGCATATGGGCATGCGCGTGTGTGGGCTCTCCTGTATTTCCAATATGGCATGTGGCATCAGCAAGATTCCATTGAACCATATGGATGTAACAGAAGTTGGTGAGAAAATGGCGCCTCTGTTCCGCCTTT
>CAMXSH010000058.1 GCA_947246475.1 uncultured Roseburia sp. | reverse complement strand
ATTGCAGGCAAAAGAAATATTACTTGCGTTTTTTAAATACCCATTCCCTCTGGATCTGGAAACTGACAGTAAACAGGATCGTGTCTATGATGCATTTGCGTATGGTGGATGAGAAGATAAACGTCAGAGCCTTGTCCACCAGCAGTGCGGATATGATCAGCTGGCAGATGCACAACGTGTAATATTTTAGTATGATCTTGAAATCCTTAGACTCGTTGTGGAATACCTGGCGTTTGTTGATGGTGAAGTTGTACAGGGAGGAGCCCAGCCTGGACAGTACGCTGCGCAATAAAATAAACAGCGAGATCTCCAGACCGAAAAAAGAGATCTGGACTTTGTCGCCGATCAGCGGGCGGAAGATCAGCCCCAGCACGTAATACAGAGCGATATCAATAACAAAGCTGGAAAGAGAGCTGAGCATAAATTTAAGAAATACCTTATAGATCCGGATGGAATCGATAAAGGGGTTAAAATGGGAGCTCTCATTGTTTTCCAGGTAAATGGTGCGGATGGGAAATTCCAGAATGGGGATCTGGCACTCCCTGGCGCAAAGGAGCATATTCATCTCGTATTCAAAACGCTCTCCTTTGGTCTTGGCAAAATACTCCTGCATCAGCGTCCGGGACATGCCTCGCAGCCCGGTCTGGGTATCAGATACGTTGATACCGCACAAAAGTTTGATAAAATGCCTTGTAAATTTGTTGCCAAAACGGCTGCGAAGAGGGATCGCCTTATCGTCAAACTGGCGGCAGCCGAGGATCAGATGGTCCGGATGTTCGTGTACCAGTCTGGCGCAGGTGAGTATATCTTCGATCACGTGCTGTCCGTCACAGTCCACAGTCACAGTGCCGTTTATATCGGGACGGTTGTCCAGAATGTGATTAAAAGCAGATTTCAGAGCGATTCCCTTTCCAAAATTGATGACGTGCCGCAGGATGCGGCAGTTATATTCTTCTTTACAGATCTTAAAGTATTTTCGATTTTTGATCTCACTGCCATCGTCCACCAGAATGATATTATCAAAACCGGTCTCCGTCAGTTCCCTTACGAGAGTGATCATCCGGTCATCTGGATTCAGGGCGGGAATAACAATGGCTATTTCGTGATAAAATGTCCCCATGATCTTCTCCTATTAGTTCCGGCGCACCGCCGGAGAGTGGAAAAAAATTCCGCAAATACTAATTTTTATGATATTATAATGCTATTAGGGTAAAAGGTCAAATGCCTTCTGCCCCTGGCATCTATATATTTTTAAGTATAACCCTTTCACAACAGAAGGGCAAGAAGTTTTTCCAGAGAAAGACTTGCATGCAGGTAACGGTTAATTTATAATTGGGATGAAAAGAGGGATCCTTTGAGAATTTCAGTTGGCATCGTCGCCTATAATGAGGAAAAAAATCTTCCGCGGATTCTGGAGGATGTGGTTAATCAAACATTTCCCCACAATCAGATGGAAGTGGTGCTGGTGGACAGCCGGTCTGAGGATGGCACCAGAGACTTAATGCTAAAATTTGCAGAAGAGTATAAAGATGAGTTTTTCAATATTCAGGTAGTGGACAATCCGAAACAGCGCCAGAGCTGTGGCTGGAACCATGCCATCCGGGCATTTACCACGGAGGCGCTGATACGGGTGGACGCCCATAGCAGCATTCCGCCAGAATTTGTGGCGGAGAATGCAGCGGCGCTGGAAGAGGGAGAGATGGTGACAGGAGGCGTCCGGCCCAATATTGTAGAAGAAGACTCTCCCTGGCAGCGGGTGCTTCTCACCGCCGAGAGTTCCATGTTCGGCAGCAGTGCTGCGGGATTCCGGCGGGAGGGGAAAAAAGCATACGTGAAGTCCTTTTTTCATGGAGCCTACCGGCGGGAAGTGTTTGAAAAGGCAGGGGGATTCAGGGAGGATCTGGGGCGGACAGAGGACAATGAATTTCACTACCGCCTGCGCCAGAATGGGTTCCGGCTCTGTATGGTGCCGGGCATCATTTCCTATCAGATGATCCGGCCGGATCTGGGAAAGATGTGCCGCCAAAAATATGCTAATGGCTACTGGATCGGCCTGACAGTGGGAGTCTGTCCCGGCTGTCTGTCCCTGTATCATTTTGTGCCCTTTGCCTTCTTGTGTGGGATACTGTTTACTTCCTTTCTGGCAGTGTTGTCGTACCCTCAGCTGGCGGTGCTGATGTGGACATTGTACTGGCTGATGGCTGTGGGGATGGCAGTTCTGGCTGTCAGGGGACAGAAAAAATATCCAGGGCATCTTTTACTGCCGATGCTGTTTTTTTTACTGCATGTGAGCTACGGGGCGGGAACGCTGGCGGGACTGGTAAAGATGCCGTTCTGGAGGAGAAAGCACACAAGTACAATAAATCATTGTATTTGTGAACACCAACCGGAAAAGGAATGAGGGAGCCGATGGAACAAAAAGAATATACGGAAAAAGAGTTAGAGGGACTGCACCGGGTGAGCCTGGAGATGGCAGAGGTGTTTGTGGCGTTCTGCCAGGAACGGGGACTGGTCTGTTATTTCTGCGGAGGAGGATGTATCGGGGCGTTGCGGCACAAAGGCTTTATCCCCTGGGATGACGATCTGGATTTTTTTATGCCGAGAGAGGACTATGAAGCATTTGTGAGCCAGTGGCGGTCTTATGAGAAGGGGAAGCGCTATCTTCTGTCGGATACCACAGAGGATTATGTGGACCGGAATAATTTTGCCACCCTCAGGGACAGCATGACCACCCAGGTGAAGCCCTATCAGAAGGATCTTGCCATCCCCCACGGAGTAGCGTTGGATGTAATCCCCCTGGACGGATATCCAGAGGGAAAGTGGCAGAGGAAGTTTCAGTGTATGTGGGCGCTGGTCTACTCGCTGTTCCGGGCGCAGACTGTACCGGAAAAGCATGGGGGGCTGATGGCTGCGGGAAGCCGCCTGCTTCTAGGGATTTTCCGGGGAAAGAAGATCCGTTACCGGATCTGGAAACTGGCAAAGAAAAAGATGACCCGTTATCCGATCCGGAAGTGCCGCTATATCACCGAGCTCTGTTCGGGACCTTATTACATGAAAAAGAAATACCGGAAGGAATGGTTTGATAAAGCAGTTCTTGCAGATTTTGAAGGACGGAAGATGCCCATTCCCATCGGTTATGACGGATATCTCAGGGAAGCTTTTGGCGACTATATGCAGCTGCCGCCAAAGGAAAAACAGAAGGCGCATCATGACTGCGTCCGGCTGGATCTGGATAAACCGTGTGTTCCAGTGGAAGACAGAAAAGAAATGTGAGGACAAATTATGCTGAGTGAAAAGGAGCTGGCGGGATTAAAAGAGCTTCAGGGAAAATGTCTGGAGATCACATTGGTGTTTCAGGAATTTTGTGAGAGACATCATCTGCTGTTTTATCTGTGTGGCGGCGGCTGTATCGGCGCCCTGCGACATGGAGGTTTCATTCCCTGGGACGATGATATCGACGTATTTATGCCCAGGGAGGATTATGAGAAAATGTGCCGCCTGTGGAAGCAGGAGATGGATGAGAGTAAGTACCGGCTGAGCCGGACCAGTGAAAGGGAATTCTTACGTTCCCAGCTCACCGCGATCACCGATGAGGAGACCACTTTTGTAAAGGAGAGGCAGATGGATCTGGATATGGCCCACGGCGTCCGGCTGGAGATCCTGCCTCTGGACGGCTGCCCTTCTTCGCGGTGGAGACGTAAATGCCAGCTTTTGTGGGGACTTGCCTATCAGATCTACATCAACCAGGAGGCTCCCACCAGCAAAGGAAAGCTGCTGTATGCCATCGGAAAGTGTATGCTGGCGCTGGCTCCGGGGTGGAAAAACCGCTGGCGGATGGCGCGTATGTGTGAACGTCATATGTCCCGGTATCCCATCCGTGACTGCGACTATGTGACGGAGCTCTGTGTGCGTTACAATTATATGGTGAATGAATATCCAAAAGAGATCTTTGAATCTGCAGTATATAAAGATTTTGAGGGGTATAAGCTGCCCATACCCGTCGGCTGCGACACATACCTGAAAATGGCATTTGGCAATTATATGGAGCTGCCGCCGGAGGAGAAGCAGGTTCCCTCCCACGACGGCGTGTGTGTGGATGTTCATAACAGCTACAAAAAGTACCGGGGAAAAAGTTATCCGGTGAAACGTATGCCGGAAAAACCATGAGAGGAATATAGGGAAGATGAACAAAGGTGAACTGAACAAAGGTCTGTTGTCTATTGTTATTCCGGTCTATAATTCCAGGGACAGGCTGACAGAATGTTTTGAGAGTATCGTAAATCAGGATTTAGAGAGACTGGAGGTCATCGTGGTGGATGACTGTTCCAGCGACGGAAGTCTTGAATTGTGTCTGGAGTATGAGAAAAAATACGCTTATTTCCATGTATTCACAAAGGAAAATGAGGGCGTTTCGGCGGCTAGAAATTATGGGCTTGCCAGGGCACAGGGGGAGTATATCCAGTTTGCAGACAGTGACGATATGCTGTATCCGGATACCTGCCGTCGTCTGGTGGAGCGCATAGAGCAGGATGCCAGCGATCTTGTCATCTGTGGCTACTATAATGAAAGAGAGCAGAGGAAGGTCCTGCCGCCAGATCTTCTGCTGGAAGGCAGGGATGGAATCCGGGAGCAGTTCCCCTCTCTTTTTACCAGGTTTCTGATCCATGTTCCCTGGAACAAGCTGTACAGGAAGAAGGTGCTGGAACAGGCAGAAGCTGTATTTCCGCTGGATCTCAATAAAGGAGAGGATCTGTTGTTTAACCTGAAGGTGCTGGAGCAGGCGGAGAGGATCAGCCTGCTGCCGGAAGCGTTGTATTTTTATCACAATGTGAATGATCAGTCTCTCTCCTTCAAATTCCGGGAGGACTCCATGGAGATCGAAGAGAGGCTGTTCCAGAGTGTGGCTGCTTTCTGGGATCATTGCGGAGGAAAGCCGGATCCCGATTTTTTATCTCATTTTTATCTGACTGCGGTGAAAAATAAATTATATGCCCTGGTGGGGAGATCAGGATTTGATGCCGGAACCTGTCGGGAATATATGGAAAAATGGGGGAAGCTGAAAAGTGTGGGCAGGCTTTACGAGAATCGGAAGTGTTTTGGGGTAAAGGACAGAATACTGTTATATCTGATGAGGAGCAAGAAGACAGGAGTTTTGTATTTGTATTACAAAATAATGGGAGATGGACCATGAAGAAAAAAATAGGTTTTGTGGATTTTGACATGAGTATACGTGGCGGGGGGCAGCAGGTGCTCTGCAATATCGCCAATGCACTGTCGGATGAGGATCCCAGGCAGGAGAAGTACGAGATTTATGTTATAAGCCTGATCCATGAAAAGGAAGAATGTGCCTATGAGCTGAGAGATGGGATTCATTATTATAATATACTTCCCTATAAAGCGAGGATTCGGGAAGTGATGTCGAAAGCGGGAAAAGTTTTTCGCAGATATTGTATGGAACAGGGCATCGGACTGTTGTTCTACGTGGGTGTTTATGCGGGATTTTGCGCCGGGTTCCCCGGAAGAAAGCTGGATATTCCCAAGGTGTTCTGTGATCACGGGGCTCTTATGAACCAGTGGGACGATAAAGCCGTACGATTTATGCGCCGCATGGGATCCCGGTATTCAGACCGGACTGTCGTTCTCACCAGACAGAGTGAGAATGCCTATTATGAAAAGTTTCATTATAAGCCGGGGCGGGTCATCACGATCTACAACTGGATCGATGATACGATCCTGGAAGGGAGCGGGGATTATGATGCAGACAGCCGGAAGATACTGACAGCGGGACGTTTTTCCAGGGAAAAGGGAATGGACCTTCTGGTGGATGTGGCGGCGGCGCTGCACAAGAAGACGACGGATTTTTTATGGGAAGTCTATGGAGAAGGGGATTTGTGGGAGGAAATCCGGCAGCGGATCCGGAAAGAGGGATTAGAAGAGAATGTAAAACTAATGGGTCTTACTAACGAGATGGAGCGCTGTTACCAGGGGCACAGCATGTATGTGCTCACCTCTTACCGGGAGGGACTTCCGCTGGTCCTTTTAGAGGCAAAAGCCAATCACCTGCCGCTGGTAAGTTTTGATATTGTGTCAGGACCGGGGGAGATTATAGAGCATGGGACAGATGGGATATTGATACCGCCCTATGATACAGAAGAGATGGCTTGTCAGATCTATGAGCTGCTGTGCAGACAGGAGAAACGGGTTCGGATGTCAGAGAGTTCCAGCAGGAATCTGGAGGAATTCGGAAAAGAAAAAATCCTCAGCCAGTGGCGGGCACTGATCGAGGATATGGTGTCAGGCTGACGGGGCTGCCAAACTCCCTTTGTTGGCACAATGGATATAGCCGATGGCGGTATATAACAGCATAGTTTCAATATTTACCGTAAAAAATACATCATGAAAACACATCAGAAAAATCAGAATGGATACAGTCAGTGAGGAAAAAAATAAGTAGTTCTCACCGGCTGTTTCTTTTTGCCGGAGTTTTTTTAGGGACTGCAGGAAAACCAGCAGGAAAAAAGCGCCCATCACGCAAAAACCGACGGCTCCTGTCTCCACCAGCAAGGAGAGGTAGCCATTGTGGGTAACGTACTGGGTTTTAGCCAGATAGCTGTCCGGGTACTTATCTGTTACATAGGGAAGGGCACTCCGGACGGAAAAACCAAAAAGAGGCTTATCTTTGTACAGAGCCAGATAATTTTTCCATATAGTAGAGCGGTTATTGGTGATGTTATCGGCGCCTACATCCTCGCGGACCATGTCATTCACAGCCCGGTCCGGTTCCATCATCTGCCCGATCTGGCGCAGCGGGAAAAAAATCAGGGAGTAGACCACGATCATGGCAGCCAGGGCGATCAGCCCTCTCTTTGTGCCCTGGATGAAAAATCTGCCCAGCCCGGCTTCTTCCCCAGCGCGGTACTGTCTATAGGTGATGAGGACCACGGTAAATAAGATCGTACCTGCGGCTGCGATAAAGATCGTCCTGGAGTTAGACATAATGATATAACAGGTATTGATAGAGATACTCGCCCAGCTGTAGACTTTTAATGGGAAAAAACTGGTCTTCTGGATGGTAAAAAGCAGAAGCAGAATCAGGATCAGGGAGGTAAAGGCGGCGAAATTCGGATCAGAAAATAACCCAAACAGCCTGCCGTCTACGATGCCCTGACGGATCCTGTGTCCCTCTGGATTCAGGATCGTATAGTGGATATTTTTTATATACTGCCAGAGAGAGGCTGCGCATCCTATGTTCCAGAAAAAAGAGGTAAAGAATGCCATAAACTGGAGACAGCGCGTAAGCCTGTCCTCTGTGAGGATCTTTGGCAGAAAATAAAAAAGGATCAGCTGGGAGGCAAAGGTAGCGAGTCCAAGTAGATTGCCTGTCAGTTCATATTTGTAATTCAGAAGGGAAGAGACACCGAGAACAAGGATAAATACACCGAGAAGAATGGCCTGGATATCCAGTTTCCGGCTGTTCCTCATAACGTAAAGACAGAAGAGCGACAGAATCCCTCCTCCGATGATGATGGACTTATATAAAATATCTGCCGCCGGTCCTTCCCACAGCACCGTTGTTGGAACAAACCGGGTTGAAACGCTGTAAAGTGCATAAAAGATAATATAACAGCAGATAATCTGTTGTAATTTGTTTTTCATGATGATCCTCCATTTCATCCTGAGAGTACACTCTTGAGAGTATACTCTCAAATGTTGATTTTTTCAACTTTTTTTTATATAATAATCGTATAAAAGGAAAATAATGAGAGTAATAAAGGGAAAATGTCTGGTGGTGCTGTGGCGCCATGAGCCAGATAAAGATTGACGGAAATGGAGGAAGAGCAATGCTCTGGTTTAAAAAATATGTGGAAAGCGGCAGGCTGTCCATGGTCTATCGGATCCTGCTGGTAGTCTGGGATGCAGCATGTATCAATCTGTGTTCGTTTGCGGCGCTGTTTATCCGCTATGAACTGAGGTGGGACCGGTTCATAAAAAGCGGCATCACGTCGGATTATCCCCAGGGATATGTGACGACACTTCAGGAGCTTATTATCATCAATACACTGATCACCCTGCTGATCTTCGCTCTGTTCCGTCTGTATAACAGTCTCTGGCGTTATGCCAGCCTGGGAGAGGTGTTGAATATCGCCGTGGCATGTGCGCTGTCCGCGGTGGTGCATTTTTTGACGGTCTTTGGAACTTACCGGAGACTGCCCAGATCTTATTTTGTGATCTACCTGCTGCTTCTGTTTATTATGACGCTGGGTGTCCGGTTTTCTTACCGGATCATCCGTCTGCTGTACAACGAAAATGTCCACGGCGTGGGGATGCGAAATACAATGGTGATCGGAGCGGGAGAATCCGGCAATATTGTGATCAATGAGCTGAAGATGAGCAAGAAGCTGGATAGTAATATCTGTTGTATCATCGATGATAACAAAGCCAAGCACAACACGTTTATCAACGGTGTGAAGGTGATCGGCGGAAGGGATCGGATCCTGGATGCGGCAAAGTATTTTGCCATCGATGAGATCGTACTTGCCATGCCCAGTGCGCCAAAAAAGGATGTGAAAGAGATACTGGAGCTCTGCCAGCAGACAGGGGCGGAGTTAAAGATCCTGCCAGGAGTGTATCAGTTTGTCAATGGCGAGGCGGCGGTGGAAAAACTGCGCCCGGTCCAGATCGAGGACCTTCTGGGGAGGGAACCGGTGAAGACCAACCTCGAATCCATTACCGGTTATGTGAAAAATAAAGTGGTTCTGGTCACTGGAGGAGGCGGTTCTATAGGTAGCGAGCTGTGCCGGCAGCTGGCGGCAAACCATCCGAAGATGCTGATCATTTTCGATGTATACGAAAACAATGCCTACGACATCCAGCAGGAGCTGCGGGCGAAATATCCCCATATGCATCTGGAGGTTCTGATCGGTTCTGTGCGCAACACCAGCCGGGTGGATAAGGTGTTTGAACAATACCGGCCGGATATCGTCTATCACGCTGCCGCCCATAAGCACGTGCCTCTGATGGAGGACAGCCCCAATGAGGCGATCAAAAATAATGTATTTGGCACCTATAAGACTGCCTTGGCGGCGGATAAGTATGGCGCCAAAAAGTTTGTATTGATCTCTACTGACAAGGCAGTGAATCCTACGAATATCATGGGGGCTTCCAAACGGATCTGTGAAATGATTGTGCAGGGCCTGAACCGGCAGTCTTCTACGGATTTTGTGGCAGTGCGGTTTGGAAATGTGCTCGGCAGCAATGGAAGTGTTATACCGTTATTTAAGAAGCAGATCGAAGCGGGAGGACCGGTGACGGTGACAGATAAAAACATCATCCGGTATTTTATGACGATACCGGAGGCGGTTTCCCTGGTACTGCAGGCGGGAGCCTTTGCCAGGGGCGGTGAGATCTTTGTTCTTGATATGGGGGAACCAGTGAAGATCGATGACCTTGCCAGAAACTTGATCAAGCTTTCTGGTTATGTTCCTGACGAGGACATTAAGATCGTTTACACCGGGCTTCGTCCGGGAGAGAAACTGTATGAGGAGATCCTTATGGATGAGGAAGGGCTGACAGATACGGAAAATGCCCTGATCCATATCGGCAAGCCCATTGAATTTGATGAAGCCGCATTTTTTGACCAGCTGGAAGGTTTGTATGAAGAGGTATACAGCGAGGTCCCTAATATAAAAGAAATCATTTCGGATCTTGTACCTACCTATCACATAAAAGAAGAGGAACGCAGACGGGAGAAAAAGAGCCTGGATCACAAATTTAAAGAATTTTATGAATCCAGCAAGAAGCTTCCGCATTGATTTGAAAAAAATGGTGAAAATAATAAAAAAGATATTTATAATGATCTTTCGGATCTTTCCATTGCGAAAGGCTGTCATTTTTGAGAGCCATCCAGATTTTTCGGATAATTCCTATGCCTTATACCAGGAATTTTTGAGAAGGGGAATTCAAAAACGATACCGCCTGTACTGGATGAAAACCTTTCGCGGAGGTGAAGTGCCTGAGCTTCCCGAAGGGGTGTCTGTCTTTGAAAATGAGCCTGGGGGACTGGCAGAGACGATACGAAGGACCTATATTCTAAATACGTCAAAGTATATCATTGACTGCAACTCCTTTGTTTATAAGAGGAGAAGGCGGCAGATCCGTATTCATCTTGGGCATGGTATGCCGGTGAAGATCGATCTGGATTATAGCAGAAAGTTTGGGGACTGTGATCAATACCTGGTGCTGTCAGAGTTCTGGAAAGAAATCTATACAAAACAGATCCTGGTCCCAGAGCAGAAGTTATGCTGCCTGGGTTATCCAAGAAATGATGTCCTGGCAAATCCGCCCGCCTGTACGGCGTGGAAAGAAGCGGTGGCGGCTTACCGCAGGGTGATCCTCTGGATGCCTACCTACCGCCAGCACCGGCGTCACATGGAGGAAGCCATGGCAAACAAATACCCTTATGGCATGCCCTGTATCCATGGCAGGGAAGAGCTGGAAGCCTTTCACCGGATACTATGTGAGAAAAATGTCCTTATTCTGTTCCGTCCCCATCCGGTTCAGGAGCTGTCCCTGTTCCGGGACAGTGGATTGACACATGTCAAGATCGCAGACGATTCCTATCTGGATGAGCACCAGATAACATTGTATGAGCTTCTGGCAAAGTCAGGGGGATTGATTACCGATTATTCTTCGGTGTATTTTGATTATCTGCTTACGGATCAGCCGGTGGCACTTACCATTGAGGACAGAGAGGAATATTTCCAGCATTTTGCTTTGGCATTCCCAGATTATAAAGCGTATATTAAGGGATCTTATATTGAGAATATAGAGGATCTTATCCAGTTTATCCTGGATACGGCAGAGGGGATTGATACCTGCAGACAAGAGCGGCTGCGTGCAAAAGAGATGTTCCACTCCCATGTGGATGGAAGGTCAGCTGAACGGATCACAGATATGCTGGAATCGAAATATGGATTGTAAAATGAACTTTGAGAAGGAGAGATGGAATTGGATTATGCCAATATGAACTATATCATATATTTTGATTATGCTTCGCTGATCGTTATGTCAGTACTGATCATATCCTTTTATATGATCAAACATTTGGACAATATGCAGAACCGGATGCTGAAAATTATGTTGTTAAGCCATTTTCTGGTTATTGGTATGGATATCATCAATGTGATCGGACCGAGGCTCACCCTGCCATTCATCTATCAGATTTTCTACGGCTCTCATCTGTGCTATTTCCTGCTGCATAATGTGACGGCATTCGCCTTTTTCTTTTATTGCTGTTTTATGGTGGACCAGTACGGCGGAGGGAAACGGTGGCTCCAGGTCATTACCTGTCTTCCGATGATGGGCATTTTTGTGCTGGTGGCATCAAATTTCTGGACGGGCTGGATCTTTCATCTGGACGAAAATTTAAGATATTACCGGGGAAACCTGATTCTGGTGGTTTATGCCGTTGTGCTGTTCTATGTTCTGATATCCCTTATTATGATCAGCAGATACCGGGAAAGATTGTCCTGGCTTCAGAGGGTAGTTACATATTTTTATATTATGCTCTGTATCTTCAGTGCCGGGGTACAGTACTTTTGTCCCAAGCTTCTGGTGGAATGTTTTGGTGTCACGGTAGCGCTTATGATCCTGTTTTTTTCCACTGCAAAATTAGCTGACTTTTATGACGAAGATTTTAAAGTGCTGAACCGTCACGCTTTTATGGAGATTATAGACAGCAGTTTATACTGGACTGACAGACGGTATCTTTATGTGATTAAGGTTCATGATTTTCAGCTGTACCGTGTTACACTGGGAAAAGATTTTCAGGAGCGGCTGGCACGTACCGTCATCCTGTATCTGCAGGAAGCATTTCCCCAGGGGTATGTGTTTCATTATACGAACAGTGAGTTTTTGCTCGCCTTTAAAAAGGATTTCGGTCAGCAGGAGGCAGACAGCACCCTGCAGCAGCTGAATGAGAGATTTAGCGGGGTATGGCAGATCGGAGATAACCAGATCCGGTGTGCGTACCATATCGGCATGTTTTCCTGGGGGAAGGAAGAAGAACTCAACCAGGCAGGAAAGCTGAAAGAGTGTCTGGATTATATCAATGATTATTCCCGGCTTATCGATCATCCAGTGCTGACGCTAAAGGATATGAAGATCGGGGCGGTGGCTAGAAGTCTGCTGGTGCAGAAACTGATCCAGGAAGCGGTGGATCAGGATGGATTTGAGATGTATTACCAGCCGATCTATTCGGTAGAAGAAAACCGTGTGGTATCTGCAGAAGCACTGATTCGTCTTAAAAATACAGATCATGGTTTCGTATCTCCGGAGGAATTTATCCCCATCGCAGAACAAAATGGACTTATTATGAAGATTGGAGAATTTGCCTTCCGGTCTGTGTGCCGGTTTATCCAGGCGCAGGGGCTGGAGCAGTACGGAATCCGTTTTATCGAGGTTAATCTGTCTGTGGTGCAGTGCATGCAGGAGAGACTTTACAAGCAGCTCCTGGATATCATGGTGGAATATGGGGTAGAGCCAGACCAGATCAATCTGGAGATCACGGAGACTGCTGAGGTAACCCAGATGGGGGCTTTTCAGGATAATGTATCTGCCCTGAACCAGAGGGGAATAGGCCTTTCCCTGGATGATTACGGAACCGGATACTCGAATATCGGTTTCTTGTATAAATTTCCTTTTCGCATTGTAAAAATAGACAAGAGCCTTTTATGGGGGGCTTTTGAGAATGAAAAGGCGATGATCACCCTGGAGAGCAGCATTGATCTTGCCAAGCGGCTGAACCTCCAGGTGGTGGTAGAGGGGGTTGAAAATGAAGAGCATCAGGATAAATTGACGGAGATGGGTTGCGATTATCTTCAAGGGTATTATTTTTCCAAGCCGGTGCCGGAATCCGAGTTTATCCATTATATACAACAACAGTGTTAAGATACAATTTCCGGTAACAATGTGATTTTTGCCGCATATATTATTCATGACACCTGCCGCCCGGCATTATGATCCTGGTGACTTCGGAATCGTTGTGCTGGTTTTTCTCTGGCGGCACCAAATAAAGGAAGGGCTGTTATGGAGATCTATGTAGTGAGGCCGGGGGATTCTGTGGACCGGATCGCCCAGGAATTTTCTGTGCCAGCAGAGAGTATCATCTGGAACAACCAGCTGGTGTTTCCCTATCCCCTGGCAGTGGGGCAGGCGCTTCTGGTGGGAGAGTATGATGAGACGGCAGATCCAAGGCGCATCGATGCCGGGGGATATGCCTATACTTATATCAGTAACTGGGTTCTGCAGCAGACCATTCCTTTTTTGAACCGGCTTTTTATCTTTTCCTATGGATTTACCCTGGAAGGGGCGCTGGTCTATCCGCCTAAGGATGAGAGCTGGATGATCGGGTTATGCCAGGAAAATGGAACGATGCCAGTACTGACCCTCACACCTTTTGGCAGTGACGGCAGGTTTAACAATAATCTGATCCATCAGCTGGTCACCAATGACGCTGTGTCCAGTCAGCTTTTAGACAATCTGGTGTCTATCATGCAGCAGAAGGGCTATGGCGGCATCGATATTGATTTTGAATATATCCTGGCTGAGGACAGGGATGCTTTTACCGCCTTTGTGGAGAAGACGGTCGAAAGGATGCATGAAAACGGATTTGTGGTTTCCGTTGCCCTGGCTCCCAAAACATCAGCGGATCAGAAGGGACTTTTGTATGAGGGAAAAGATTATGGGGCTCTGGGAAATGCAGCGGATGAGGTGCTGCTGATGACTTATGAGTGGGGATATAAACACGGTCCGCCGATGGCGGTCGCTCCCCTGAATATGGTTCGGCGGGTAGTAGATTATGCGGTGACAGAGATCGACCCGGCGAAGATCAATCTGGGAGTGCCCAATTATGGCTATGACTGGTCTCTTCCCTTCGTGCGCGGGGAGACGGAAGCGAGAACGATTGGTAATGTGGAGGCAGTTCAGATTGCCATCCAGAATGGCGCAGAGATTCGTTTTGATGATGTAGCCAGAAGTCCATATTTTGAATATCTGGATGAGAGCGGAACCGGGCATGTGGTCTGGTTTGAAGACGCCAGGAGCATCCGTGACAAATATGCCCTTCTTCCGGAATATGGTCTCAAAGGGATCGGCGTGTGGCAGATCATGCGTTGGTTTCGGGGGATGTGGCTGACAGAGCAGTTAGCTTGACGGCGACAATTTGAACCCTATTTTGCTGCTATCACAATCAGGGTTCAAATTCGCACTGTCGAGCTACCTTTAGAAGGAGGTCCTCAGCAAAACGGGCGATCTCTTCTGTAGGTTCCTGCAGTCCGTTGTCAAGCCAGCAGCCTAACATACCGCCATATCCGTGGGCCAGAAAATAGTACAGCCATTTTTTCTGTGTCCCGGTGAGATGAGGAAAAAATTTCTGAATTAAAAAGGAAGCGTTTTCATAGCAGACCGACAGGATTCGGGAGGCGAACTGGGGATCACCGTGGGAAGAGCCCACGATCTGGAACCATTCGCCTCTTTTTTTCAAGTGTTCCAATAACTGAATAAAGCTCTCCCGGATGCTGAGCTGTTGAAACTGGGACAGGCTGTTAAGAAGTTCCTCTAAAAATTCCTCCTCCAGTTTCTGCAGAAGATCAAATGCATCGTCATAATATTTGTAAAAAGTGGCGCGGTTGATCTCTGCCATCTCACAGATCTTTGTGACGGTGATTTTCGATACAGGCTGTTCTTTCAGCAGCTGGATAAAGCTCTCCCGGATCATCATTTTCGTATATCTCGTTCTTGCATCGATTCCCATTGCAGAAAATTCCTTTCATAAGCTGGTGCTGTTGGAGGGACCTGGTGATATCCTATCCCCTTGCAAAATAATAAACATATTGCCTGAAAATGTTGCATATTTTTCAGAATGTAAAATACTGTTGGTTGTAATTTAAGTTGTGAATGATTATAATATAACGCTGTAAGAAAGTCAACAGGTGTTTAATAACTGTGAACCCGTGTGTTCACAAAATAGAAACATTCTTTTCATTGGCAAAAAAAAACAGCTGTGGTACAATTAAGTCCTGACGGATTTATCCGCGGGTTTTTAGCAGAAAATGCACGCAAAAAGGAGGAATAAAAGGTGTTATCCAAATTAAGTGTAAAGAAACCATATACAGTACTTGTGGCAGTGGTGCTTATTCTGGTACTGGGTTTTTTGTCTTTCCGGAATATGAGTACGGATCTCATGCCGGATATGGAACTTCCCTATGCCATTGTGATGACCACATATGCGGGGGCAAGCCCGGAAGAGGTGGAGACTGCCGTTACAAAGCCGGTTGAACAGGCGATGGCAAGTATCAGTAATATGAAAGAAGTATCATCGGTATCGAACAGCAATGTATCAGTGGTGATTCTGGAATTCAATGAGAGCACAGATATGAATGCGGCTACCATTGATATGAGAGAGAGTCTGGATATGGTATCGGCACAATGGGATGACACCATTGGCAGCCCTACCATTATGAAGCTGAATCCGGATATGATGCCGATCATGGTGGCTGCGGTAGATTATGATAAGCTGGACAGCACAAAGGTTACGGAAAAGGCAGAAAGCGATGTGATTCCGGAGCTGGAGAGTGTGGAGGGGGTTGCGTCTGTCAACGTCTCAGGAAAAGTCCACAAGAAAGTAGAAGTGATCATCCAGCAGGATAAGATTGACCGGATGAATAAAAAGGTTAAAGATGCAGTAGAAGGCAAACTGGATGATGCCAGTAAGAAGATTTCTGACAACAAAGAAAAAATAGAGAGTGGAAAGAAGACGCTGAATCAAAAACAGGAAGAGACAGCACAGAAGCTTGCTGAGGGGGAGGCAGAGATAGCCAAAAACTCAGAAAAGATGGAAAAGACTTTGGAGACTCTCAATACCAACCTGAAAACGCTGGAGTCCAAAGAAAAGACCGTCCTGGATTCAGAAAAGAAGCTGAATGAAGGGATGGTGCAGCTCAGAACCCAGAAAACACAGCTGGAGACCACAGTAAAATCCCTTACTTCTGCCAAGGACGGGCTCGTGCAGCTACAGACTGGACTGACTGGCCTGAATGCCCAGAAGAAAGCACTGGAAGCCCAGATTGCAGCGATGGGGGGAAATCAGGAACTGAATATAAAGCTGGAATCTGTCAAAGCGCAGATTGAAGTGATCCAGGAAAAACTTAAGGAACAGGGGATCAAGGAGGAAGATCTCACTGGTAAGATTGCTGAGATTGAATCGGGACTTGCCCAGGCGCAGGCTGGACTTACAACGATCAGCACAGAAGAGGCAAAACTCACGAAAAGCAAGAAAGAGATCACCAAGGGCAAAAAGCAGATTCAGGAAGCGAAGAAAAAGATTACAGATGCGAAGGAAAAACTGCAAAAAGGGCAGATCTCCTTAGAGGAAGCGGCACAGGAACTCAGTAAGCAGAAAGTTCTGGCAGCTATCAAACTCAGTGTGGCAGAAGCAGAGGTGACAAGCGGGGAATCAAAGCTGAACGAGGCAGAGACTGCACTAAAAGACAGTACCAAAGCGACAAAAGAAAATACGAATCTGGATAAAATCATTACCAAGCCTATGGTTGAACAGATTCTTTCTGCTGAAAACTTTGATATGCCAGCTGGATATATCGCGGAGAAGGATGCCTCCTATCTCGTAAGAGTGGGAGATAAGCTGGAATCCGACGGCGAGATTCAGGATCTGGTGATCTGTGATATGGGACTGGAGGGACTGGATCCGATCAAACTGTCGGATGTGGCAGATGTGGCAGTCACGAACAATGCGGATGAAGTGTATGCCATGGTAAATGGAAATCCGGCTGTGGCGCTGACGATGGAAAAAGCTACAGGATATTCCACCGGAGATGTGACGGACCGGCTTCTGGAACAGTTCGAGGAACTGGAGGAGTCAGAAGAGGGACTTCATATCAGCGTTTTGATGAATCAGGGTGTATATATTGATCTGGTGGTGGATTCTGTCGTACAAAATCTGTTGTATGGTGGCATTCTCTCCATTTTGATCCTCCTGTTGTTCTTATGGGATCTTCGCCCGACGATTATCGTGGCAT
>CAMXSH010000057.1 GCA_947246475.1 uncultured Roseburia sp. | reverse complement strand
GAAAATACGGGAGTATGTCCCCCACAGGACCAGGCATCGGTGCAAATGAATTTGCCCGATGCCTGGTCCTGTGGAGGGAGTGCTTCGCACTCTTTCTGCCCTGGTTTTTTTCTTTTCTGCTTAACTTTTCTAAATACAAAAAAAGTGCCAATTTTATATTGACACTGCTCTACAACTGTGGTAAGATGGAATATACAGTATTGTGGTAAATTAGGAGTATTAGCCCTATGTAAATTCATTATAGCACAGTTCTGTAAAAAAAACAAGGAGTGAAATCATCAATGGAGAAAAACAGAATACGTCCTGTCAAAGTGGGCAAAGGCGTCAGAATGAGTTACTCAAAGCAAAAAGAAGTATTGGAGATGCCAAACCTCATTGCGGTTCAGACAGATTCATACAAATGGTTTTTGGAAGAAGGTTTAAATGAAGTTTTTCGTGATATTTCCCCGATTTCAGATTACAACGGGAATCTCAGCCTTGAATTTGTAAGTTTCGAGCTGTGCAGAGATGATGTGAAATATTCTATTGAGGCCTGTAAGGAACGGGATGCCACATACGCTGCTCCGCTGAAGGTGAAGGTAAGACTTCACAATAAAGAAACAGAAGAAATCAGTGAGCATGATATTTTCATGGGTGATCTGCCGCTTATGACCGCTACGGGAACCTTTGTGATCAATGGTGCGGAGCGTGTTATCGTAAGCCAGCTGGTTCGTTCTCCTGGTATTTATTACGGAATTGCTCATGATAAAATTGGTAAGGAACTGTATTCTTCCACGGTCATTCCAAACCGTGGTGCATGGCTGGAATATGAGACGGACTCCAACGACATTTTCTATGTGCGTGTAGACCGTAACCGTAAGGTGCCCATCACTGTGCTGATCCGTGCCCTTGGTGTGGGGACCAATCAGGAGATTCTCGACCTTTTTGGTGAGGAGCCAAAGATTGTTGCCAGCTTTGCTAAGGATGCATCTGAAAATTATCAGGATGGTCTTCTGGAGCTGTATAAAAAACTTCGTCCAGGTGAGCCATTGTCTGTAGACAGCGCAGAAAGTCTGATCAACAGCATGTTCTTTGATGTGAGACGTTATGATCTTGCGAAGGTTGGACGTTATAAATTCAATAAAAAGCTTGCATTCCGCAATCGTATCACGGGATTTTCCCTGGCAGAAGATGTGGTAGATGTGATGACAGGTGAAGTTGTGGCGGAGGCAGGAGCTATGATCTCTGAGGAAAAGGCGACTGAGATCCAGAACACAGCGGTTCCTTTTGTGATGATACAGACAGAGGAGCGGGTTGTAAAAATACTCTCTAATATGATGGTTGATTTACATGCATTTTTACCAAATGCAGATAAAAAAGAGTTAGGTGTGACAGAAGATGTATACTATCCTCGTCTGAAAGAGATTATGGATGAGTATGCGACAGAAGAAGAAAGATACGAAGCAATCAAAAAGAACATAGCAGATTTAATACCGAAACATATTACGAAAGAAGACATTTTTGCTTCGATCAATTATAATATGCACCTTGAGTATGGTGTGGGAAATGATGACGATATTGACCATTTGGGCAACCGCCGTATCCGTGCGGTAGGAGAGCTTCTTCAGAATCAGTACCGTATTGGCCTGTCCCGTATGGAGAGAGTGGTTCGTGAGCGTATGACGACGCAGGATGTGGCCACAATCTCTGCCCAGTCGCTGATCAATATCAAGCCGGTGACGGCAGCGGTAAAGGAATTTTTCGGAAGTTCCCAGCTGTCACAGTTTATGGACCAAAACAATCCATTGTCGGAGCTGACCCACAAGAGACGTCTGTCTGCCCTGGGACCAGGTGGTCTTTCCAGAGACCGTGCCGGATTCGAGGTGCGTGACGTACACTACTCCCATTACGGAAGAATGTGTCCTATTGAGACGCCGGAAGGTCCGAACATCGGATTGATCAACTCCCTTGCTTCTTATGCGAGGATCAATGAATACGGATTCGTAGAGGCTCCATACCGCAAGGTGGATAAGAGCAATCCAGAGAATCCGGTGGTTACCGATGAAGTTGTATATATGACTGCAGACGAAGAGGACAGATATCATGTGGCGCAGGCGAATGAGGCGCTGGATGAGGATGGACATTTCGTGCGTAAAAATATTTCGGGACGTTTCAGAGAAGAAACCTCTGAGTTCCAGAGAAGTAAGATAGATTATATGGATGTGTCGCCTAAGATGGTATTTTCCGTGGCGACAGCAATGATCCCATTCCTGGAAAATGACGATGCGAACCGAGCCCTGATGGGTTCCAACATGCAGCGTCAGGCAGTCCCTCTTCTCGTGACAGAGGCGCCAGCCGTGGGAACCGGTATGGAGATGAAAGCGGCGGTGGACTCCGGCAACTGCGTGGTGGCAGAGGAAGGCGGTATCATTGAGCGCGCCGAATCAAACCGCATTCTGATCAAGAAAAAAGATGGAAACAAAGATGAATACAAGCTTGCTAAATTTGTCCGCAGTAACCAGGGAACCTGTATGAACCAGAGGCCGATCGTATCCAAAGGTGATGAGGTTGAGAAAGGACAGGTTATCGCAGATGGACCTTCTACTTCCGGTGGAGAGATCGCCCTCGGCAAAAACCCTCTGATCGGATTTATGACCTGGGAGGGTTATAACTACGAGGATGCGGTACTTTTGAGTGAGCGGCTGGTACAGGAGGACGTTTATACTTCCGTCCATATTACCGAATATGAGACGGAGGCGAGGGATACCAAACTGGGACCAGAAGAAATTACCAGAGATGTGCCAGGAGTTGGTGACGACGCGCTGAAAGACCTGAATGAACAGGGTATTATCCGTATCGGTGCGGAAGTTCGTGCCGGTGATATCCTGGTGGGTAAGGTGACACCAAAGGGTGAAACGGAGCTGACCGCAGAGGAAAGGCTTCTTCGTGCGATCTTTGGTGAAAAGGCGAGAGAGGTAAGAGATACTTCCCTGCGTGTGCCTCATGGTGAGTTTGGTATCGTAGTGGATGCCAAGGTATTTACCAGGGACAATGGCGATGAACTTTCACCGGGCGTCAATAAGACTGTCCGTATTTATATTGCACAGAAGAGAAAGATCCAGGTAGGAGATAAAATGGCAGGACGTCACGGAAATAAAGGTGTAGTTTCCCGCGTGCTTCCGGTAGAGGATATGCCATTTCTGCCAAATGGACGTCCTCTGGATATCGTGCTGAATCCGCTGGGCGTGCCTTCCCGTATGAACATTGGACAGGTGCTGGAGATCCATCTGAGCCTTGCTGCCAAGGCGCTGGGCTTTAATGTGGCAACACCAGTATTTGACGGGGCCAACGAGATTGATATTATGGATACACTCAAGCTCGCCAACGACTATGTTAATACTCCGCTGGATGAGTTTGAAGAGAAATACAAAGACATTCTTGACCCAGAGGTTATGCAGTACCTTCTTGAAAATGAGGAATACCGCAAGGAGTGGGCAGGAGTGCCGATCAAAGAAGACGGAAAAGTTCAGCTGCGTGACGGCCGGACCGGGGAATTCTTTGATGGAGAGGTAACGATTGGATTCATGCATTACCTCAAGCTCCATCATTTGGTAGATGATAAGATCCATGCCCGTTCCACTGGACCGTACTCACTGGTTACCCAGCAGCCACTGGGTGGAAAGGCGCAGTTCGGAGGACAGCGTTTTGGAGAGATGGAGGTTTGGGCGCTGGAGGCATATGGTGCTGCCTACACGCTTCAGGAAATCCTTACTGTCAAATCCGATGATGTGGTTGGACGTGTGAAGACCTATGAGGCGATCATCAAAGGAGATAATATTTCCGATCCGGGTATTCCGGAGTCCTTCAAGGTGCTTTTGAAGGAGCTTCAGTCCCTGGCGCTGGATGTAACGGTTCTGGATGAGAATGGAGAAGAAATTCAGATGACGGAGACTGTAGAGGAAGGTACTGTGGAAGATGTATCCGGTCTGATCGAGGGAGATAAGTTTGAACTTCAGGAAGAGTCCTTTGAAAGCGCAGGCTTTAGAGAGGCTGAGCTGGAGGATCTGGATGATGACAGTAGCATTGGAGCCGCAGAAGAGTTTTAAGAATTGGAGGAAGGAATATGCCACAGGTAAGTGATGTTATACAGGAAACATTAACATACGATAAAATAAAGATTAAACTTGCTTCTCCAAGTAAGATTCGCGAGTGGTCCAGAGGAGAGGTAAAAAAACCGGAAACCATCAACTATAGAACTCTGAAACCGGAAAAAGACGGTTTGTTCTGCGAGAAGATTTTCGGTCCAAGCAAGGACTGGGAGTGCCATTGTGGTAAATATAAAAAAGTTCGTTACAAAGGCGTAGTCTGCGACCGATGTGGGGTAGAGGTAACCAAGTCCAGTGTCCGCAGGGAGCGCATGGGACATATCGAGCTGGCGGCGCCGGTATCCCATATCTGGTATTTTAAGGGGATTCCAAGCCGTATGGGTCTGATACTCGATATTTCCCCCAAGGTATTAGAAAAGGTATTGTATTTTGCAGCATATATTGTATTGGAATCTGATGTGAAAGAAGTACAGGTTAAGCAGGTGCTCTCCGAGCAGGAATATCAGAAAGCCAGAGAGGATTTTGGCGATACCTTCCGTGTGGGAATGGGTGCAGAGTCGATTCAGGAGCTGCTGCAGAGGATCGATCTGGAGGAAGAATCTAAGGAACTGAAGACAGATCTCAAAACTTCCACTGGACAGAAACGTGCCCGTATCATTAAGAGACTGGAAGTTATTGAGGCATTCCGCGAGTCTGGCAATAAACCGGACTGGATGATCCTTACGGTGATCCCGGTGATTCCGCCGGATCTTCGTCCAATGGTACAGCTGGATGGCGGACGTTTTGCCACCTCAGATATGAATGACCTGTACCGTCGGATCATCAACCGTAACAATCGTCTGAAAAGACTTTTAGAGTTGGGCGCACCAGATATCATCGTGCGAAATGAAAAACGTATGCTTCAGGAAGCAGTGGATGCACTGATTGACAACGGACGCCGTGGGCGTCCAGTGACAGGACCAGGTAACCGTGCCCTGAAATCCCTGTCTGATATGCTCAAAGGTAAGCAGGGACGTTTCCGTCAGAACCTTCTAGGTAAGCGTGTGGATTATTCTGGTCGTTCCGTTATCGTGGTAGGACCGGAGCTCAAGATCTATCAGTGCGGTCTGCCGAAAGAAATGGCGATTGAACTGTTTAAGCCTTTTGTTATGAAAGAACTGGTGGCAAATGGAACTGCCCATAATATAAAAAATGCTAAAAAAATGGTTGAGAAGCTGGAGCCGGCTGTATGGGATATTTTAGAGCAGGTGATCAAAGAGCATCCTGTTATGCTGAACCGTGCCCCTACCCTTCACCGTCTTGGTATTCAGGCATTTGAGCCGACTTTGGTAGAGGGTAAGGCGATCAAACTGCATCCGCTGGTATGTACCGCCTTCAATGCTGACTTCGACGGAGACCAGATGGCAGTGCATCTTCCGCTCTCGGTGGAAGCCCAGGCGGAGTGCCGTTTCCTGCTGCTCTCACCAAACAACCTGCTGAAACCGTCAGATGGCGGTCCTGTGGCAGTGCCTTCTCAGGATATGGTACTTGGTATCTATTATCTGACCCAGGAAAGACCGGGAGCAAAGGGAGAAGGAAAAGCATTCCGAAATATGAATGAGGCTCTTGTTGCTTATGAAAACCATGAGATCACACTTCACGCCAAGATCAAAGTACGGCGTGAGGGTATTAATAAAAAGGGCGAGAAGGAGACCCGTATTATCGAGTCCACTCTCGGAAGGTTTATTTTCAATGAGATCATTACCCAGGATCTCGGTTTTGTGGACCGTGAAAAGGACGAGAATTTCCTGAAGCTGGAGGTGGATTTCCATGTAGGAAAGAAACAGCTGAAGCAGATTCTTGAGAAATGTATCAATAACCATGGTGCTACGAGAACGGCGGAGACACTGGATGCCATCAAGTCACTGGGGTATAAATTCTCCACCAGGGCTGCCATGACGGTATCCATCTCGGATATGGAAGTGCCAGAAGCGAAGAAGACCATTCTTGCAGATGCTGAGGCGACAGTGGAAGACATTTCGAGAAATTTCCGGCGTGGACTTCTCACTGAGGAAGAGCGTTACAAGGCAGTTATTGAGACCTGGAAGAATGCCGATGACGATATCACAGAGGCGCTTCTGACAGGCCTGGATGAATATAACAATATCTTTATGATGGCGGACTCCGGAGCCCGTGGTTCTGACAAGCAGATCAAACAGCTTGCCGGAATGCGTGGACTGATGGCGGATACATCGGGACGTACCATCGAGCTTCCGATCAAGTCAAATTTCCGTGAAGGTCTTGACGTACTGGAGTACTTCATTTCCGCCCACGGCGCCCGAAAGGGACTTTCCGATACCGCGTTGCGTACAGCAGACTCTGGATATCTGACGAGACGTCTTGTAGACGTATCCCAGGATCTGATCATTCGTGAGACAGACTGCTGTGAGGGTCAGGATGAGATCCCAGGTATGTGGATCAGCGCTTTTATGGATGGAAAAGAAGTCATCGAAACATTAGAGGAAAGAATTACCGGACGCTATGCCTGTGAAAGTATGTACGATGATGAGGGCAACCTGATCGTGAAGGCAAATCATATGATCACACCGAAGCGTGCGGCGAGAATTGTAAATACAAAGGCGATCATCGATGCCGGAGATAAGGCGAAGGTGAAGATCCGTACGATCCTCACCTGTAAATCCCATATTGGTATTTGTGCGAAATGCTACGGTTCCAACATGGCAACCGGTGAGCCGGTGCAGGTAGGCGAGGCCGTGGGAATCATTGCGGCACAGTCCATCGGTGAGCCAGGTACACAGCTTACGATGCGTACCTTCCATACTGGTGGTGTGGCAGGAGACGATATCACACAGGGTCTTCCCCGTGTGGAGGAGCTGTTCGAGGCGAGAAAGCCAAAGGGACTTGCGATTATTTCTGAATTTGGTGGCACAGTAACACTGAGAGATACTAAGAAAAAGCGTGAGGTTATCATTAGTGATGACAAGACCGGGCAGACAAAAGCATACCTTATTCCGTACGGTTCCCGTATCAAGGTAATGGATGGCCAGGAGTTAGAGGCAGGCGATGAACTGACGGAGGGTAGTGTCAATCCTCATGACATCCTGAAGATCAAGGGTGTTCGTGCCGTTCAGGATTACATGCTCCGCGAGGTGCAGCGTGTTTACCGTCTGCAGGGTGTTGAGATCAATGACAAGCATATTGAAGTGATCGTTCGCCAGATGCTTAAAAAGGTTCGGATTGAAAATAATGGAGATTCAGATTTCCTTCCGGGCACACTGGTAGATACCCTGGAATTTGATGACAAGGTAGAGGAATTGGGAGAAAAGGGAATGGAAGTGCCGGAGGGCAAGCAGATCATCCTCGGTATCACAAAAGCTTCCCTTGCTACAAATTCTTTCCTGTCGGCAGCGTCTTTCCAGGAAACGACGAAAGTGCTCACGGATGCAGCGATCAAAGGAAAAGTAGATCCGCTGATCGGTCTGAAAGAAAATGTTATCATCGGTAAGCTGATTCCTGCGGGAACTGGTATGAAACGTTACCGCAACATCGGGCTTCACAGTGACCTGGTAGACAGCCTGGAGCCGCCGGAACCGATCTTTGAAGAAGAGGTCGTAAAGGAGGACGATGAGGATATGGAAAACGATGCAGCCATGACAGAGGAGACAGATGCATTCTTTATGACAGAAGAAATGGATGAAGGAATTTTTGCCGAAGAAGAAGAGCTGATTCCGCTGGATGAGTAAGATTAAGAAAATATAAAAATATTCCCCCGGTTTGATCGCTGGAAAGTGGCCGAACCGGGGGTTTTTTATCTTATAGGAAAGTTTTCGACTTGCGGAGCAAAAGAATGGCCGCGGGCAATTTTTTAGAGGTGCGCGGTTTTCAGCCGCACCTTTTCTATATAGTTTTACAGTGCAAATCTCCAGTGCTGGTTTCTGGAAGGGCTGGTAACTATACCAATAATTCCTATGAACGAGGATTGGGAAATAAAGATTCCAGCTGATTTTGAGATCAAAAATATCTGGAACGCCAAGGTGGTCTCTGAACAGGATAGTGAGTATGTAATACACAATGCGGACTGGAACCACAATGCTTTTCAGGAGTTTGTTTCCCTGGCAGTTCTTTCAGGGCAGAATAACTTAGTTAAACCCCAATTTAAGTTAGAGGGATGGAGTACTTGCTTGAGAAATGTCATATAAACGAGACGGATGAGAAAAATTTATTGACTCAGATCCAAGATATTGAATGTGATTACAAAAAAATTATGCTATTTGGAGTTAAGTATATTTTAAACCAAGAGAAGGTTCTTTTAGAAATGATATATAAAAAAACTATGAAAACGATTGAAAAGGAAAAAATATTTGGTTGACGTAATATATTATGCTATAATACTCTTATATGCATCAGAAAGGATGGAAGAGTATTTATGAATGTGATAACAGATGATTTTGCAAAAGGTAAAGCAAAAATAAAAGCGGGTACGGCATTGGAAGCCGCAGTAAAGTTAATTGGATAGAAGAAGTGGTCTTACAGATAGTAGGAGCGCTTCTTCTGTTTATTTTATAGTTGTGATAGAATGCACAGAAGAGATAAAGAATAGAAATGGAGCGGCAATTATGGTATCAATTGTGGATATTAAGAGACGTTTATGGGATGGAGCAAATGAACTGAGAGGTTCTATGGATGCAAGCAGATATAAAGACTATATGTTGGGTTTGATGTTTTATAAATTTTTAAGCGACAAAACATTGAACATTTTTAGCATAGCTAATAGATCAAAAGATGTAACAGAAAGAGAATTAGTTGAAGAATACAAAAAGGCAAAGGAAACCTATGGGAAAGAGATTGAAGAACTGATACAGGACACTCTGGGGTATTATGTTGAACCAGAGTATTTATATCAGTCATGGCTTATTGATATTGATGAGGGTAATTTTGAATTACAAAAAGTTACGGATGCTTTGAATCATTTTGAGCGAACCATTGCTGTTTCGGATGAGTCGACGGAATTCAAGGGGCTGTTTGCAAACAGCAATATGGATCTGACAGATACGGCATTAGGCAGCAATTTGAATGATCGGAGTAAAAATATTAAGGCGCTTATTTTACTCTTTGCGGATCTGGATATGATCGCGTTACAAAAAAATGATATTCTTGGTGATGCATATGAATATTTGATCGGTCAGTTTGCGATGGAGTCTGGTAAAAAAGCAGGGGAATTCTATACACCGAGACAGGTAAGTGAGATTTTAGCGCAAACCGTCGTACAGACATCAGATATATCCTCCATCTATGACCCTTGTGTGGGTTCAGGGTCGCTTTTGTTGACTGTAGGAAAACATTTGAGTAAGGACAGGAAGCGGGATCTGGAGTATTATGGACAAGAGAAAAATACGGCGACATATAACCTGACACGAATGAATTTACTTTTACATGATGTTAAAACAGATAAGATGACAATTAAAAATGGGGATACGTTGGCAGAAGACTGGCCGGAAGATCCGCAGAATCCAAATGAAGGAGTTCAGTTTGATGCAGTCGTGATGAATCCGCCGTATTCTCTGTCAAAATGGAATAAAGCCGGATTAAAAGTAAGTGATCCCCGATTTGAATCTGTCGGATGTCTTCCACCAGATTCAAAAGGTGATTATGCCTTTCTGCTACATGGGTTATATCATCTGGAAACAGAAGGAACCATGTCTATTGTACTGCCTCATGGTGTGCTGTTTCGAGGTGGTACAGAAGGTGAAATCCGAAAGAAACTGCTTGATAAAAATCGTATAGATACGATTATTGGATTGCCTAATAATTTATTTACCAACACAGGTATTCCGGTGGTCGTAATGGTTTTAAAAAAGAATAGAAAAAACGACGATCCAGTTCTTATCATCGATGCTTCAAGCAGTTTTATTAAAGTTGGAAAACAAAATGTGCTACAGGAAAAGGACATTGCGAGGATAATCCATACATATCGTGATAGAAAGGTTATTTCCGGCTATAGTTTCGCAGCAAGACGAGAGGACATTATTCGTAATGACTATAATTTGAATATTCCTCGTTATGTAGAAAGGATCGATCATGAAATAGCACATGATGTGGATGCTCATCTCCTTGGCGGCATACCGGAAGAAAATGTAAAGGCGTTAAAGGCTATAAATACATTGAGCGGAGATGTGATTAAACGTCATCTCAAATATATTAGGGATGGGTATGTAGAAATAGATTCTGATATTACCATTTTGGAAGAGGAAATATTGTCCAGTGAAGATCTGGTTTCCATTATTGCAGAAGCAAAGCAAAAGGCGGGTTTGTTCACAGAGAATTATATGGACGCGATAAGAGATCTGAGTGACATAAATGATATTAATGCAGTTAAGGATAAAATGCATGCAGATATATTATCCATGCTGTATGATTATGAGTTTATAGATGAATACGATGGATACCAGAGGGTAGCGGATATTTGGAACGAAAGTCTGACACATGATAGTGAAATGATCGCGGACGGAGGTTTTTATCATGTGGGGAGAATGAGGGAACCACATATGGTAACCAAAGGCAGCGGGAAAAATAAACGGGAAGAGCAGGATGGCTGGAAGGGTGTGATCGTACCTAATGAGATTATTAAAAAATGCCTGTATAAGGATGCCGTCAATCTGATAAATGAAGATAAAAACAGACTAAAGGTAACAGAGGATGAACTGGCACAGTTAGCGGAGTCGGCAATGGAAGAAGACACATTGGAAAATGAGGCATTGTTTGAGACATTGAAGAAAAATGCGGATGGGGATGCGCAGCCAATATTTGAAAGCAAGGCTGTAAAATCTGAATTAAAGCAAAGTGATAAGCATACGCAAAAGTACGAACTATTGAAAAAGGTAGAATCTCTTCTTTCAGAAAAGACGACGCTGGCGAAAACGATAAAATATGCGGAAATTAGTCTCGCAAAAGAAATTGAAAACCGGATAGAGAAACTAACGGATGCTGAGATTGATGAATTAATGTATGTGAAGTGGTTTGGTACTTTTGTGGAGGATATCGCTGAGTTAGCGGCGCATAAATTGAAGGAAGAAATTGAAACATTGAAAATGCTTCATCATAGGTATGACCAAACGATGGATGGCATTGATGAGGAAATCAAAGAGTTGATGAATACCTTTAGTTTATTGCAACAGGATTTGGTGGTGATGTAATGGAAAATAAGAAAAGGAATAAGCCTAAGAGAAGATTTGCTGGGTTTGCCGATGATTGGGAGGAGCGTAAGGTTCGTGAAGTAACAGATAGATATGATAACCTTCGTGTTCCAGTGGTAGCTAATCTTCGTGTACCTGGTTCCGTTCCGTATTATGGAGCAAATGGTGTTCAAGATTATGTTGATGGATATACTCATAATGGTGAGTTTGTTCTTGTTGCCGAGGACGGAGCAAATGACCTAAAAAATTATCCCGTAATGTGCGTAAAAGGGCGTATTTGGGTTAATAATCATGCTCATGTACTGCAAGGAAAGAAAAAGATTACTGATAACAAATTTCTTTCTTACGTTATTAGTCAAGCTGATATCGAATCGCTTTTGGTCGGTGGCAGCCGTGCAAAGTTAAATGCTGAAACTTTAATGGATATTGAGTTGTTACTTCCGACCAAGATAGAACAAGCCCAAATTGGAGGTTTTCTCACTCATCTCGACCACCTAATCACCCTTCACCAGCGTAAACTTGATAAGTTGGATTCTATTAAAAAATCATATCTTTCAGAAATGTTTCCACAAGAAGGTGAAAAAAAACCGAAACGAAGATTTAAAGGTTTTACTGATGATTGGGAACAGCGTAAGCTGGGAGAAGTTTGTTCCGAGATAGGGGATGGATTACATTCAGCACCAATATATGATGAACACGGAGATTATTATTTTATAAACGGAAATAATCTTGTTAATGGAAAAATTGAAATAAATCCAGAGGAAACGAAGAGAGTTTCAAGAAAAATATTTGATAAAAATGATAAGCATTTGGATGATACCACTGTATTATTTTCTATTAATGGTACAATAGGAAATTTGGCTTATTATAAGGGCGAAAGAGTAATGTTAGGGAAGAGTACAGCTTATTTTAAAGCAAACAATATTGATAAAACATTTTTGTTTGTATTATTACAAACATCATACGTGATGAACAACTTTATGGTTTCATTAACTGGAACTACTATTAAAAATCTTGGGTTGGAATCTATAAAAAGCACAAAAATAATGATGCCAAGAAATGAGGAACAAAAGAGTATAGGATTATATTTTCAACAGATAGACCACCTTATTACCCTTCATCAGCGTAAGTTGGAAAAGCTAAAAAACATTAAACAGGCATATCTTAATGAAATGTTTGTGTAAATGGGAGCAATGTGGAGGCACAAAAGTCTCACATTATAACCCAAAATAAGGTTTTCGTTTGGATCTACGTAAGTAGGGTAAGTGTAAAACACAAAGAAATTGTAAAAAAGTTTTGTTTAAGGAAGGAAAAAATAAATATATGGGAAAAATCATTTTATATCATGGTTCGCCAGACAAGGATATAGTACCTACCTTTGGTTTTGGAGATGATAAGCACGACTATGGACGGGGATTTTATCTGACAGAAAACTTTGGACTTGCCAAAGAATGGGCAGTATGTAGACCAAATGATACGAACGGATGGGTTCATAAGTATGAACTTGATACTGTTGGATTGAAGATACTGGATTTTCAGAAGAAAGATGTTTTGTTCTGGCTGGCGGAATTGATGAAACATAGAGATGCGGCAGGTTCCAAGAGATATAGAATGTTGGCAAAGAAATTTATTGAAAAGTATGGCACCGACACTTCAGGATATGATATTATAAAAGGCTGGAGAGCAAATGCATCTTATTTTTATATTGCAAAAGAATTTGTTAGAGATAATATTGACCTTGATATACTAGATGAGCTTTTGGCATTGGGTGATTTGGGAATTCAATATTGTATTAAGTCAGAATTGGCATATTCAAAACTGTATGAAATAAAAGAGGAACTTTTTTCTGTAAATTATGAAGAATTCAACGAAAAGTATAATCAAAGAGATATTACAGCGAGAAAAAATATGAGAGATTTGGTTAATTCTGATGCTAACAAAGTAACGAACGTATTCAGTACATTGTTTGAGAGGTGATCATAATGCAGGCATATTCAGAGGCATATTTGGATGACGTTGTGGAAAATCAAGGAAGGCTCTTTGATTTTGTGGCACAAGCTTTTCCTGACAAGGATACAAAAGATTTTATCAAAACATATATGACAAGTAAGACGAGGAAGAGTATTGATGAAGCGAAGGCGTATGTTAATACAATGGACGCTGAGGAGTTGTGGAAATATTTTGTAGCAACTGAAAATTATACTTTGAAATCCGGTGAAGCGCTTGATGGTTTTATGCCCGATTGGATTGGAGAATTTTATGCCTATTATCAGTGGTATTATGGTGTACCGAGTTCAGAAATTGTTGATAAGATTCCAATAGAATTTTTGATAAAAGCTTATAATGGGCTTCATGATTTGGAACTTGATTTGGCAGTGAAAAAAGTGGGTGAGATTTAAATGCAGATAGTATGTTTTCATAACCCGGATGAGAAAAACGGGTACTTGAGTAATTGGTATCCTTCCCGCTTTACAGTAGGAGAAACAGAATTTTCATCGGTGGAACAGTTTATGATGTATCAGAAAGCTATGTATTTTAAGGACCAACATATTGCGGTGCAGATACTGGATACAGATGATGTTTCCCGTATTAAAGAATTAGGACGGCTTGTGTCAGGATATGATGATAATTACTGGAATGGAATACGGCAGATTGTAGTCTATGAGGGACTGCTGGCTAAATTTTCCCAAAATGCTGACTTGAGAAAATTACTTCTGGATACGAAAACTGCAATTTTAGCAGAGTGTGCTATGAAAGACCGAATATGGGGTATCGGAATGTCAATGCAGAATCCCAATCGTTTTGACAGAACGAAATGGCAGGGAAAGAATCTGCTGGGGTATACGTTGATGATGGTTCGTGATGGCATTTGTACAGCAGATAGGAGGCATGAATGAGCAATACAGTAAAAAGTGCATCAGAAAAAGCATATCAAGATAATTTTGTCAGGGAACTGGAGAAGTATAAATGGAAAGCACCAGAAGAGTTGAATGGAAATACTCATGAGGTTACGGTGGATGATCTTATTACCTTTTGGAGAAAAGAATTAAACCGCATCAATGCGGACCAATTAGAAGGCGTAGAATTGACGGATCATGAGTTTCAACAGGTAATGGCAAAAGTAAATCAGATTGATAATAGTTATGAGGCTGCCAAGATTCTTTCGGCAGAAAATTCAGTGGGAAAGATAGATGGCATCTACCGCGATGATAATCCAATGGTAACAAGAAAGCAGATTACGCTAACCATATTTCGAAAAGCAGAAGTGCGGGGCGGCGACTCCAGTTATAGAATTGCCAGAGAGGTAAGAACTTCGAAGAATAACCGATTTGACATTGTGCTTTTGATCAATGGACTGCCACTCATAAATATTGAGCAAAAACGTGTAGATAAAGACTTGAATGAAGCATATTTTCAATTTAAAAGATATTACAGGGATGGTGAATACTGCAATAATTTTATGGCATTTTCACAGATGATGATTGTTACTACGGAGATAGAAACAAGGTATTTTGCAACGCCGAAGTCAATTGAGGAATTTAATCCTGCATTTGTTTTCCATTGGGCAGACGAGAAAAATAAGCCCATAAATGATTACAAAGAAATTGTACAATCATTTTTGATGATTCCTATGGCGCATCAGATGGTAGGTGATTATCTTGTGATTGATGAAGCAGAGCGGGAAGAAGATAGACGACATCTGTTACTTCGTCCATATCAGGTATATGCTTTAAGAGCGATAGAAAAGGCTGCCATGGGATATGACAATGAAGAACGTATTCCTCATGGTGGTTTTGTGTGGCATACGACAGGTTCGGGTAAGACCATTACCAGTTTTAAAACGGCATTATTTCTTTCCACACGTGCAGGGTTTGATAAGGTTGTTTTTTTGGTTGACAGAAAAGAATTGGATAGTAATACCAGTAAAAAATTTAAGGAATATTCAAAGTATGAGTCGGTAGACGTGGATGATACACCATATACGTATAATCTTATGAAACGATTGGAAAGCAAAGCAGGTTCCATAATTGTTACAACGACACATAAATTAAGTGCGTTGGTAAAGCACTATCAGGATCAAAAAGATTATCAGGTTGCAGATAAGAAAATTATCTTTATTATTGACGAAGCCCATCGTACTACGATGGGAGAAATGATGCAGAATATTAAGAATTATTTCAAAAAAAACAGTTTGTTTTTCGGTTTTACAGGGACTCCTCTATTTGATGAAAATTGTGTGAAAGGCCGGATTAACGAATATAATGAATTGATTAGGACGACAGAAGGTTTATTTGGACCCAAGCTTCATGAATATACCATTGATTCAGCAATTGCAGATGGAAATGTCCTTGGTTTTCACGTGGATTATATTAATACTGGGGAATTTGAAAGTTATGATAAACTTAAGGAACAATTAATAGAAGCCAAAGTAATAGAGAATCCGGATATGGCGGAAAGAGACATTGAAAGAGAGGTTATGAAACTTAGTGAATTAGAAGTAGAAAAAGAAACCGTGAAAAGGGGGATTTTTCAATATCAAGACGAAACCCATATTCCCAAAGTGGTAAGTGAAATTCTTGACAACTGGGAGGTGCAGTCGCAGGACAGATATTTTAATGCGATTTTAACTGCAAAATTTAAGACAAGAGTTATTGCGTATTATCATGAGTTTAAGAAGCAGATAAAAAGTAGAGGAATGCAGTTTAATATTGCGATGACCTTTAGTATTGGAAATGAAAATGGTGATGATTCTGAGGATCATATGCAGGTAGTGCCGGATGAAATATTAGAAGAAATGCTTGAGGATTACAGAGAATTTACAAATTTGTCTTTAAGTGTGGAGGACATCAAATCCGGAAGAAAGAATGACTACTTTGAAGATTTGATTGAGAGAACAAAGCGTGGCGGCAGTGGCATAAACAAAAAGAATATTGATTTAGTGATTGTTGCCGACCAATTGCTGACAGGATATGATTCCAAGAGATTGAATACTCTGTATGTGGATAGAATGTTGGAACTACAGAGTTTAATTCAAGCGTATTCACGCACAAACCGACTGTTTGGAAAAGAAAAGGAATTCGGTACTATCATCAACTTTCAATATCCTGCCATGACAAAGGAATGTGTAGAAGACGCACTAAAATTATATGGAAGTGGTGGTAAAAGTTCAAAAGTATTGGTTGATACATATTCGATTGCGACAGAAAAATTCAAGAATTTCATAATAGAGATGGTGGAAATACTACCGGAACCATCTAGATGGAAAGTATTTGAGAACAATCTGAAGGAAAAACAGGCATTTAATAAAGCATACATGGCGGCTGTGATGCAATGGAATCGTTTACAACAGTATTATGAATATGCCTGGAGTGATGATACGTTTGGGATAGATGAGCATACATGGAGAAAATATGTAGGTGCATATAAGAACTTGAACCCTGCGGAAGAGGGATTAGATCCGAGAACGGTAATTGTCAGGCCTCTGGGAAAGACCAAATTGATAGACGCCGAAGTGATAAATGCAGATTATATTTTAAAATTAATTGGCAATAAGACTTACACTGTTGGGGAAGTTCAATGTGTAGATGATGAAACATTAAGGATCATTTATGAGCAAATTCAGGAAGTCAGTGATATGGGGGACAGTGTAAAGGCTGAATTGTTAAAGAGTTTTGTAGATGAGGAATTGCTGCAGGGAAAAGTTTTGTCCTCTACTCCCTTTGATACAGCATTTGAACAATGGTGTGGTGAGAAAGTAAAGGAATTAGTTGGGCGACTGGCAGTAAAATGGGGATTGGATAAAGAACTTCTGGCTAAAACAATAGAAGCATATGATATATCTGAGCCTGAAAAGATACCATATATGGAAGACCTTATTAAATCATTGGATTATGAACATGCAGCAGAAAAAGCGGCTAATGTCTTAGCTCATAACATGGAATTGAGAGGTAAACTTCCAAAAGAAATTAAAGAAATAAAAAGCAAATATTTACCATAATAATATATGTAAATGGGGCACGAATACTGTCCTTTTGAGAGGGGGGGAAAAGAGTGTGTGAAGAAAAGTCTGTAATTACTAATCTTCTATGATAATTTTGGTGCTG
>CAMXSH010000056.1 GCA_947246475.1 uncultured Roseburia sp. | reverse complement strand
TGTCCTTTCCAGCTTCGCCGTGCGCATTCCTCGCCTGCTTCGCAGCCTCGTCATCGCGGGCTGCGCCCTATATTTCAGGAAACAATGTCCCATTTTTGTGCAAGCACAAATGTGCCATTGTTTCCTGAAATGCACGGCTTGAGCCTTTACGAAAGAAAGCCCGGTCAGTGTGATGCCAACCGGGCTGTATTGGTTCTGATAATTCACATTAGTTGTTGATCAGTTTATCCTCACCGTTCCAGCTGTAAAGCTTACGGATATCCTCTCCTACAACTTCAGATGAATGTTCTGCAGCAAGCTTTCTCATAGCTCTGAAATGTGCCTGTCCGCCTGCCTCTGACATATCCAGAAGGAATTCTTTCGCAAAAGAACCGTCCTGAATGTCGCTGAGGATCTTCTTCATCGCCTTCTTTGTATCCTCTGTGATGATCTTCGGACCTGTGATGTAGTCACCATACTCTGCTGTGTTGGAAATGGAATAACGCATTCCTGCAAAACCACTCTGATAGATCAGGTCAACGATCAGTTTCATCTCATGGATACACTCAAAATATGCATTACGTGGATCGTAGCCAGCCTCGCAAAGAGTCTCGAAACCTGCCTGCATCAGAGCACAGACACCGCCGCAGAGTACTGCCTGCTCACCAAAAAGATCTGTCTCTGTCTCAGTACGGAAAGTTGTCTCAAGTACACCAGCTCTAGCACCTCCGATCGCCAATGCATAAGCAAGTGCCATATCCTGTGCCTTTCCTGTTGCGTCCTGATGTACTGCTACCAGACATGGAACTCCTTTGCCTGCCTGATACTCGCTGCGTACTGTATGTCCTGGTCCCTTAGGTGCAATCATTGTTACATCCACATCTTTCGGAGGTACGATCTGTCCAAAATGAATGTTGAAACCGTGAGCAAACATCAGCATATTTCCAGCCTCAAGGTTTGGCTCGATGGACTCCTTGTACAATTTTGCCTGCAGTTCATCGTTGATCAGGATCATGATAATGTCTGCCTGTTTTGCAGCCTCTGCTGCTGTATATACTTTAAATCCCTGAGCCTCTGCTTTCGCCCATGATTTAGAGCCTTCATACAAACCGATAATTACATTACAACCGCTTTCTTTTGCATTTAATGCATGTGCATGTCCCTGGCTGCCATAACCAATGACAGCAATTGTCTTGCCATCCAAAAGTCCAAGGTTACAGTCACTTTCATAAAAAATCTTTGCGTCTGCCATTTTACTGTTCCTCCTAAAATTTATTTAATATAAAGCCCCGCCATTTTACCGGCGGATGGTTTCCCGTATCACACTGAGGCCATTCTTCGATGCCTCATTCCTCCAATTGTCCCCTTGCCAGCCCAGTGATTCCTGTCCGGACCAGTTCGCGGATCTCATAGCCGTCCAACAGCTTGGTAAAGGCATCCAGCTTTGCCTGGTTCCCAGTCAGCTCGATCATCATGGAATCCGAAGCAACATCCACGATCTTGGCGCGGAATATTTCTACAATGGCATTTATGGAAGGTCTTTCCTCTCTGGATGCTGCCACTTTTACCAGGATAAGCTCCCGGCACACGGAAGCATCACTGGTGAGCTCCTTCACAAGAATCACATTTTCCAGCTTACAGATCTGCTTCTCGATCTGATCCAATATGATCCCATCTCCAGTCACTGCCACCGTCATTCTGGAAACCGCTGTATTTTCGGTTTCCCCTACAGTGAGACTGTCAATATTATAGCCACGTCTGCTAAACAGTCCCACTACCCGGGATAGCGCTCCCGGCGTGTTATCTATCAAAATGGACAATACCATCTTTCTCATTTGATTCACTCCTTAACTTGCTTTTCAAACACTTATTTTACCAATTTCAAGGAAGATTGTCAACCCGGCAGGAGATTTCATCCATCCGTTTCCCGCATCAATTCTTTTTCTTTTCAAAAATAAAATCTTCCAGTGCCTCTCTGTTTTTTACCAGATCCGGCACAAGGCAATCCGCTCCATTTATCACCTGGCTGGTATAACCGTTTTGGATCGGAAGGCTGTATTGTTTAAGCTCTGTAGTTCCCATCTTCACAACCGCCATCAAATAGGACTTGATGTCATCCTTATCCAGATCCGTCTTTACATTGGGAAGGATAACATCCACCAGATCAAACCACTTAGCTGGTGACATGGACTTTACTTTCTTTAAAAGCGCCTGGATCACAAGACGCTGTCTCTCTGTCCTTCCATAATCATCCCTCTTACCAGAAGCGGTAATAACAGCCGGAGAACGCCCATTTTTCCATTTTCCATGCCGGATCCGGCAATAACCCAGGGCTTGATATCCGTTCAAGACCTGCTTTCCCACCTTTACATTTCTATATTTTTTACGTTTGATATAATTGGTATCATTTAAGTTTACTGCCTCGGATTCAGTGAGTGTGGCTTCCACCCCTCCTACCGCATTGATCACATCCACAAAGGCATCAAAATTCACTTCTGCATACCCTTTCATCTTGATGCCAAAATTTTTCGCGATGGTCTCATAGAGAAGCTTGATCCCTCCCAGAGAATATGCCGCATTCAGCTTATGGCTTCCATGTCCTGGAATTTCCACATACATATCCCTCATCAAGGACGTCACTTTCAGTTTTTTATGTTTCATATCCAGTGTAGCGATCATCATAGTGTCTGAACGCCTCGACGCTCCTGAAGAATTTTGTTCATCCAGGTTTTTATCCGCTCCCACCAAAAGAATATTTACAATCTCTGAATCACTGATGGTATCATACTTGGATACGTCTACCTTATCCAGAGCGTTCTCCTTGTCAAAATTTAAGAGATTGAGGGATCCATTCACCTCGTGCTGTGCCGCCGCCAGCATACTTCCAGCCGCCATGCTGATAATGATTCCGATTACCAGGAACACTTTCCCCACTACCCGTTTTTTCCCAGATTTATTTTTCTTTGCCATTTTATCCTCCGTTTCCTGCTTAGTCCCTCCAGCTGCATCGGTACAGCCAGCATCATTCCAGATCCTGTCAGATCAGCCAGAACAGCGCTGCATTTCTCACAGAACCACTTTTCCAAAAACCAAAACGTATCATATCTACCCTTCGACGGACTGCACCTGCCTCCATCATCCCGGCAAAATGTTTTGCAATCTGTCTTTTTTCCCCGGAAAGCCTGTCTCCAAACAACCTGTAAAATGCCTTTCCCTGCTGAAATGTCTGACGGATCACCTGCCGCTGGCCGCGCAGGTCTGAAAGACGTGTCTTTACGTAGTCTGAAAACCCACTTCCGCCAATCATATTACCACCATGCTGTCGATAATGCAAGGTAGTTTCTTCAATATAGGAAATTTTACCAAAATGACTGCATATCAAAGCAAGCCACCAGTCATGAACACGGATTTCATCAGGAAGCTCCTGCAGATACCCGCGGATCGCCCCATTCATCATAACCGTACAGCCGATACATTTATTTTCCATAAAAAGATGGGCACTGTCAAGTCTTTTTACATCCAGATGACTGCTTTTATGAAAAGAACCCAGTTCTTCCCCATTGTCGCTGTCAAAATTCATGGCATCCGTAAATACCATCAATGGGAGGTCAGCTCCGTTCTGTTCCTCCAGCTCCTTCATCCGGCGGAGTGTCTTTTCGATCTTATCCCGATGCCATATATCATCCTGGTCACACAACATTATATAAGGGCTCCTGCTCCGTCTGATGCCTTCGAGAAAATTCTTCGTATATCCCAGATTTTTTTTATTTTGATACAGAGAAATCTGATCATACTGCCCCACATACTCCCTGACGATATCCAGTGTAGAATCCGTAGAGCCGTCGTCGCAGATCTCCACCATCACATCCTGAAAGGTATTTTCCAAAATGGAATCCAGCTGTTCCCTAATATATTTTTCGCCGTTATAGGTCGCTAATACTATATGAACCTCTGCCACATCAACACCTCTCATTCCAATAGCTTTTGTTCATACTCAGCTTTTTCACCAGCCCCGGGGGAAGACTCTCATACCGCAGTCCAAGTTTATAACCCATCCATTTAAAACCACTCTGAAGTACCAGGTCGGGAGCCAGATACCATTTTCCATGCTTTATCAGATACTTCATTGTATCCTTCACCAGCTTCATCCCCTCCGATTCTGAGCGGACCTGTTCAAAAATCTGCCGGTACTGTCTCTGGGAGACAGCCAGGTCAAAATTTCTTGTCAGCTGCTGCCAGTAAGTGTATTTATGGGAATGAACCACCTCTGCCTCCGCTGCATACACAATGCGGTAACCAGCCTGAATTAGCCCTGCCGCAAAAATCATATCCTCATTAAAGATCGTCCGGGTAACAAATCCCCCCTGCTTCTCGTAAATATCCCGGCGGTACATGGCACATACATTAGAACAGAAAAAGGTTTTGATCCCAAGCCTGTCCAGATCCGCCTTCTCCTTCACAGAGCTGTCCGGCGGATAATTAAACTCCCTGGTATACTTCTCAATCACCCCTGACTGCTTCCCTGGCAGCTGCCTTCCGTATGCTGCTGCCACCCGGTCATGGCTCTCAAAGGAAGCACATAGTTTTTCCACCAGCGTATCCTGCGCCGGAACGGCATCCTGGGTCATAAACAGCATGTAGTCCGCCTTTGAGAGAGAGGCCCCCAGATTTCTTGTGCCGCCGTGGTCAAATTCACTCTTTGGCAGGGTCACGGTCTCTCCCCTGTCTGCCTTCTCAAGTATCTTCCGTACCCGTTCGTCCTCTTCGCCACCTGCCAGTGTCTGCATAAAAAACACATGATCCGGCTTCCTTGTCTGGGTATTCAATTTCTGGATCAGCTGTTCCAGCTTTTCATCCGGCCGGTAGACCGGTATAATCACATCGATCATCTTCTTTTCCCGACTTTCCTTTATGATAATGCCTGCCCTGACGGACAGGCTTAATTACATCTCATGTCCCAGCAGACGGTTCACTAACTTCACTGCCTCCCTGGCATCCTTCGAATATCCGTCCGCCCCGATCTCCTGGGCATAGCTCTCTGTAACAACAGCGCCTCCGATAATGATCTTTGCCTGGCAGCCCTGCTCTTTCGCCATCTCCACCAGATGCTTCATCTCTGTCATCGTTGTAGTCATCAGCGCCGAAAGTCCGATCACAGCGGCCTTCTCTTTTTTTGCCCTGTCCAGGATCTCCTGGCTCTCCACATCTTTTCCCAGATCAATGACCTCATAGCCATAATTTTTCAGCATAAGAACCACCAGATTCTTTCCGATGTCATGAATATCCCCTTTTACTGTCGCCATAACCACCTTTTCCAGCTTTTCACTGCCCCGTTCCTTTGCCAGCAGCGGCTCCAGATGATCAATGGCCTTTTCCATAGTCTCTGCACTGGCGATCAGCTGGGGTAGAAAATAGGTCCCCTTTTCAAAGAGGTCGCCCACATGATTGATCGCCGGGATCAGGCAGGAATCTATGATCGCCGCCGGGGACTCTCCCCCCTCCAGTTCTTTTTTTACCAGCTCCAGCACCTGTCCTTCTTTCCCCTTGACTACAGCAGTAAAAAGAGGGTGGGCTCCCGCCTCTTCCTGAGCCTGCGTCTGCTTAGGCGCATCTGCCGAAATCTGTGCCTTTGCCACACCATTGATATACTTCAGATCCGCTTCCGGCTTATTTAAAAGCAGATCCGAAGCCAGCGCCGCATTCGTCAGCAGGGTCTGGTTTGGATTTGCGATGGCCATCGTCAGTCCAGAAGCGATCGCCATCGTCAGAAAAGCACTGTTGACAAACTGTCTTTCCGGAAGTCCAAAGGAAATATTAGAGAGCCCGCAGATCGTCGCTGTTTCCAGTTCCTCCCGACAGTAGCGGATGGTCTCCAGCACTTCCAGCGCCGCCCTTTTATTGGCTCCAATGGTCCCCACCAGTCCGTCAACTACAATATCCCTTTCGGACAAGCCATGACGTTTCGCCTCTTCCAGGATCTTATGGATGATCTCTTTCTTTTCTTCTATATTTTCTGGAAGCCCCTGGTCCGACAACGGAAGCAGGATAAACATGGCACCGTACTTTTTTGCCGCCGGGATCAGTTTTTCAAACTTCTCTGGTTCGAGAGAAATAGAATTGATCAGCGCCCTTCCTGGATAAATTCTGAGCGCCTGTTCCACCACATCCACATAGCTGGAATCGATGCAAAGAGGAACATCTACCGCCAGCGTCAGCTCATAAATGGCCTGGAGCATCATCTCCTTTTCATCAATCCCATTCATTCCCATATTGACATCCAGGATCCGGGCTCCCTTTTCCACCTGTTCTTCCGCCATGGACACCACCAGCTCCAGTTCTCCCTCCCGGAGCTGTGCCTGGAGTTCCTTTTTTCCAGTAGGATTGATGCGCTCACCTACGATGGAAAAGGTTCCATCCAGATCGATCTCTACATAATTCCTCTCGTTAGTCAGCGCCCGGACATTCTTTTTCGCTGGGAACACCGGAATTTCACCAGCAAGCCTCTCCTTGAGTTTTCTAATATGTTCCGGCGTTGTGCCACAACAGCCGCCAAGGATCGTAGCCCCCTTCTTCAACAAAGGCAGCATATTCTCGGAAAATTCTTCTGCTCCCATATCATAAACCGTCCTGCCATCCACCAATTGGGGTAACCCGGCATTAGGTTTGACTACCAGCGGAATTCCAGCAATTTTCTCCATTCTCTGAATGAGATCCAGCATTTTATCCGGACCAGTGGAACAGTTTACCCCCACGGCATCCACGCCCATTGCCTCCAGCACGATCGCTGCTGTCTCCGGAGAGGTTCCATAAAGGGTTCTTCCATCCTCTTGGAAGGTAAGGGTTACCATCACAGGCAGTTCATCCCCGCAGGTCTCTTTGATGGCAAGTACCGCTCCACGGCATTCCTGAAGGCTCATCATCGTCTCCACAGCGAAGAGGTCTACTCCCGCTGCTGCCAGAGCCCGCACCTGTTCTTTGTACACATCCACCAGTTCTTCAAACGCCAGGGTTCCCATCGGATAAAGCTGTTCGCCTGTCATTGTCATATCCCCGGCGATATAGATACGCCTTGCCGCGCCACTCTCTTCTACGGCCCGTTTCGACAGACCCACCAGTTCCGCTGTCATCTGCTCCAGACGGTCCTCCAGACCGTATTCTGCCAGCTTGATACGGTTACAGGTAAACGTTGGTGCATACAGCACATCACTGCCCGCCTGGATATATCCTTTCTGAAGTTCCACAAACACGTCCGGATGCTCCAGGATCCACGTCTCTGGGCAGTCACCTGCCTGCATTCCATGCTCCTGAAGGTTGGATCCGGTGGCTCCATCCAGAAAAACAACCCCCTGTCTGATATACTCTCTAAAATTCATGGACATGTCATTTCCTTTCCTCGCCTTTCCTTCCCTTCCCACCCTGCTATACTCTTACTAATCTATTGAAATGCTTCTGCACCCTTATTTATCTGTGCGTACAGCTCTTCTACCAGCTCCTGTACCGCCTCTGCGGCATGGGCAAGCTCAGCCTGCCTGCTGACAGACTTATCCCTGGTAGTGATCTCCACACAGCCGTTTTTCATATTTCTCGGGCTTACCACGACACGCACTGGCACTCCCAGCAGATCCGCGTCAGAAAACATAGCGCCAGCCCTTACATTCCGGTCATCATAGATCACATCAATGCGCTTTTTCTGTAACTCCTCATAGAGCTTATCAGCAAACTCTTTGCACTCCTCATCGTCTGCACGCACACAGCAAAGATGAACTTCCCATGGTGCTATGGTGATCGGCCAGACTGGTCCGTACTCATCCCGGCTCACTTCACAGACAGAAGCCGCCAGACGACCTACGCCGATGCCATAACAGCCCATGATCGGATGATGTTTTTCTCCCTCGCTGTCCAGATACTCCATTCCCATCGTCTTCGTGTATTTTGTTCCGAGCTGAAAAATATTCCCAACCTCAATTCCTCTCTCGATCCTCAAAGACTCCTTTCCACAGCAGGGACAGATGCCACCATCTATGGCCTTGGCAAAATCACCGTACTCTGCCTCTGGCATATCCCGTTTCATGTCCAATCCTGTGTAATGTTTTCCATCTACATTACCGCCGCAGCAGAGATTGTCGATCCCCTCCAGGGACTTATCATAAAGAACCGTATAGTCCCCCTTCAGATTATAAGGCCCTATGGAACCAGCGGCAAGTCCGCACTCTGGTGTGATCACTGCCGGATGAATGGCACCCCCCAGATAATTAGTGATCTTGGTTTCATTTGCTTCCAGATCCCCGCGGAGAAATACAACCACGTAAGAATCGTCCTCGTTGCGCTGATAAACTACCGCTTTACAGGAATTCTCCACCGGAAGATGTAAAAACTCACATACATCATCAATGGTATGTTTATCCGGCGTATCTACCAGGGTAAGATCTGCCTGGGCAAGAGTCTGGTTATTTTCAATGATACACTCAGCCGCTTCCATATTGGCGCGGAAATCACACTCACCGCACAGCACGATGGAATCCTCTCCCACCGGAGTGAGAAGCATGTACTCGTGGGAAACACTTCCTCCCATCATGCCGGAATCCGAAGCAACCACAACCACTTCGGGAATCCCCGCCCTGGCAAAGATACGCTGATACGCCTTATAGCATCTGTCATAATATTCTTCCAGATCCTCCTGGGATGTATGAAAAGAATAGGCATCCTTCATCGTAAACTCACGAACCCGGATCAGACCGGCACGGGGACGTGCCTCATCCCGGAACTTTGTCTGGATCTGATAGATCATAAAAGGATATTTGGTATAGGTATTGGCATATTCACGCACCAGATGTACTGCGGCTTCCTCATGAGTCATTCCCAGCAGCATCTGGGAATGATTGCGGTCCTTAAAACGAAGGAGTTCGCTTCCCACACTCTGAAACCTGCCAGATTCCTCCCAGAGACTGCCAGGAAGAGTCACAGGGAACAAAACTTCCTGCCCGTCGATCTCATCCATCTCTTCCCGGATAATGTTTTCGATCTTTGCTGATACCCGCCGCAGAGGCGGATACTGGGAATAAATACCATTTGCCATATTTTTCATGTATCCGCCACGAACCATCAGCGCATGGCTTTCTACCACACAGTCAGACGGTCTCTCTTTAAATCTGTCTCCTACTAATCGGTCCAGTTTCATTTGGATCCTCCTCCTTTATATGTCTTAAAGTTTTTTTATCTTATTTCGGTACAGCCTTGTAAAGAATACGCTGCTCAGTGTAAGGGAACACGCTTCAGCGATGGGAAACGACCACCACACATATCCAAGCCCCACTGTATTTGCTAATATATATGCCACCGGCAGTATGACCACCAGCTGCCTCAAAGCCGAAACAGTAAGACTTAAAAATCCCTCGCCGAAGGCCTGAAATACCGACATCATAACGATAGAAGCGCCTGCCAGCATAAAATGAGTCCCGATAATCCGAAGTGCCGGGACACCGATCTCCAGCATCGTCGGAGAAGCATCAAACAACAGTAGCAGCTTGTCCGGAATACTAAGAAAAATCCCTAGTCCCACAAACATAATCACCACGGCGATGATCATGCTAAAGCGCACTGCCTCGATAATCCTCTTCTTCTTCCTCGCTCCATAATTGTAAGCAATAATGGGGATCAGTCCATTGTTCAGCCCGAATACAGGCATAAAGATAAAACTGTTCAGCTTAAAATATACGCCAAAGACCGCCACCGCTGTGGTGGAAAAGGGCACCAGGATCTTATTCATGCCATAGGTCATCACTGAACCGATGGCCTGCATGATGATGGCAGGGATGCCCACCCAGTATATAGCTTTGATCGTAGCCGCCCTTGGTCTCATGCTGCGAAAGGAAAGATGAATTTCTGTATTTTTACGGAGATTAAATACCACGGCAAGGATCATTGCGATGATCTGTCCGATGGCTGTAGCCACAGTAGCTCCCGCAATTCCCATTTTGGGCATACCGCACAATCCAAAGATCAATACAGGGTCAAGAATGATATTAATGACAGCGCCTGTTCCCTGGGTGATCATCGTATAGATCGTTTTACCTGTAGCCTGCAGCAGACGTTCTAACATCATCTCAAATAAGATGCCAAAAGACAGGATCATGCAGATCGAAAGATAACTTGTTCCATATTCTACGATCCGGGCAGAATTTTCCTGGGTCATATCCACCTGGGTCTCCATAAATTTACCCGCGCCGATAATGCCAAAAACACAAAAGAACGCATAGCTGATGAGCATCAAAAACACGCCACAGTTGGCAGCCCGGTCAGCCTCTTCAAATTTCTTTTCGCCAAGGCTCTTAGAGAGCAGGGCATTTACTCCAACTCCGGTACCTACCCCCACTGCGATCAGAAGCATCTGCACTGGAAAAGCAAGGGATACTGCAGTCAGGGCATCCTGACCGATGCGGGACACAAACATACTGTCCACAATATTATACAATGCCTGTACCAGCATAGACGCCATCATCGGCAGGGACATGGTGATCAGCAGTTTTTTTACCGGCATAACCCCCATCTTATTTTCCTGTGCTGTTTTACTCTGTTCCATCATCTGTCTTTTCTCCTGTCATTATTTCTCTTCACTGGCGGATCAGAGAAGGCTTCCAGCTCTCCCGCAGCAGTTCCGGGTGTCTTTCCAGATGCGCCGTATCATTGAAACGCTCCAGATAAAAAAGCTCCTTTATCTCATCATACCGGATCACGGTTATGCTTGTATTTTCCAGATCCACAGCAAATTTCAGCTTATTTTTTAAATCTGTCTCCAGGAGATAGGCACACAAAGACCGTATTACTCCCCCGTGAGTCACCACAGCAGCCCGCTCCTCAGGAGACTGGCAAAGTTCCCTCCACACTGGCAGCACGCGGCGGATCACATCTGCTCCGTTTTCCCCTCCGGGATAAGGTAAGTCGCTGGTCTGGCTGGCACGCTCCCGGCGGAATTCCTTATATTCTTTCACTATTACATCATCCGCTTTTCCCGTCAGTTCCCCAAAGTCGATCTCCCGGAATGCAGGGACAACCACTGGTTCCAGTCCCAGCCGTTCTCCTATGATCCCGGCTGTTTCCACCGCCCTCTTCAGATCACTGCAGTACAGTTTCTGTATTTTATCATATGTAAGCCTGTCCGCCAGAAGTTCCGCCTGTCTTCTTCCTGCTTCATCGAGACTCACATCCACATTACACAGTTTAGAAGACTGTCTTCCGTGCCGGATCAGATACAGCTCTTTCACCTTTACCACCTCGGAATCAATTTGAATTCTTATTATATAACGGAACACGGATTTTGTAAAGTCTCAAATACGAAGGCTGCCGGCTTTCTTTTCTGTCTATTCCATCAGGTGCATCGCCTTTAAAAAACGGGCTCTGTACTTTCTTCCGACTGCTATTTCTCCCATATTGTCTTTCAGTACAACGACGTTTTCCGTCCGGTGGATGCTTTCTATATGGATCCGGTTGACGAGAAAGGATTTGTGGCACTGGTACAGATAGTCGTTACCCAGCGCCTGGTAAATCTGATTTAAGGGCATATAGGGAATGTACACGATCCCTTTCAGTGTATACATAAAAACCGTCCTTCTGCTGTGCTCTACATAAATAATATCCCGGATATCAAACTGGCTGATCTTCCCCTGTACACATACAAAAACATCTGTGGAATCCCTGATGATACTTTTAATCACAGCTCTCCCTCCTCCGAAATGCGCCTCAGATAAATTTTCTCACAGGAGTCCAGCAGCTGGTGCATAAAATAAAAGGTTTCTTCGGGAGTTCCATAGATCAGATCTCTGGCGATATCCTCTTCTTTGGATCTCCCTGTGATCAGGTAATTCAGGTCGATGCCATACTGTTCCCGCAAAACTTTGAGACGTTCCAGGCTGAACGCATGGTCTCCCCTCTCCAGCTTTTGGAAGTGTCCCACACTGACTTCCAGAGCTTCTGCCATGTCTTCCGATGAAACCCCCAGAATTTTCCTTATCTTGCGGAGTCTTCTTCCCAGCAGAATATTTATCATTACCTTCATCATTACTTCTCTCCTCCGTATATATTCAATTTTAACCAGACACTTTTATCCTATTCTACCTTTATTTTGACGATATTTATAGTTCAAATCACGGTTATTTTTGATCGCAATCCGATTTCTTCCTGTAATTCCGTTCCTTCAAATTATTTATTTTTTTTTATTTATTTTTCACCCCCAATACTTTAATATTGAATTTCCAATAAAATAGAGTACTTTAGTTACTTGTGGAAAGAAATTCCAACGAGTACACTGTTAGTACCAGGTTATACCAAAGGAGGAACGCAAGTGAGTACATTTTATAATTCTTATGATTTCAGGCTTGTTGGACTTCAGATCAGAAACTTCAGGGAGTCAAGAAATATAAGCCAGGAACAGCTGGCATACAAGGCGGGGCTTTCCACTGGAACCATCGGAAAAATCGAGCGGGGCATCAATAACCCGAAAACCGACACCCTTCTGCGGATCGCCCAGGAACTGGATGTCCCCTGCCAGCTGTTTTTCGAACAGATTGACCGGAAGCGCCCCCATTTACCCGCTCATCTGCAGACACTGGTGGCCTATGCAAAATGCCTCGGCGATAATGAGATCCACGCCCTCTGCATGATCGCCAAGATCATGTCCAAATACCATGACACCAGCAGGTCCTCTGACCGGTAGCGGTCTCTGCTAAAACCCTTTTACTTCTCCTTTAAGTACATCTGCTATTACTTTTGCCAGAGGAGCCGCCGCATTTTTAGCCTCCTCCACAGTATTATTTTCATTTCCCAGTTCAACCAGCAGCGAACGCTCCGCCACATGAAGATTATAACGGTATCCTTTGAGGTAGATCGGTTTAGTAAATCCATCATACTGCTCCATTGCATGGCACTTCAACTGGAGACTAAAGGAGAGATTTGCCTCCAGGTTGGGATTATACAGATAATCGATCTTTCCAGATTTGTTTCTGCTCATCCCGTTAAAAAACATAACGATCGCCGTTCTCTTTCCATCGATCATCGTATATGTATGCTTATTTTTCCCCACCGAATCCCGGTGCAGATCTATGGTCACCTGAATGTCAGGATTTTCTTTCATGATCTTTGTAATCCCATCCAGCGATGTATTGTAAGCTTTGCTCCGGTCGATCTGACCGTTGATAAGATCATACTTCGTCTCGTCATGATAGACCTGATATCCATTTTTCTCCAATTCCTGTTTTAATGCCCTTCCTACACCGATCACCGAATCCGAATCCCTGCCTCTGCGGCTGTCAGAAAAAGCTTCCGATGCCCCGTGGGTATGGTAGATAAGAATCTGTTTTTTGCCTGCCTTCGCAGGAAGCGTCATATTTCGTTTCAACATCTCTTCTACAGGAAAAAGATCTTTGGTCACAGAAGTGGTGGAGTCTATAATATAGAAATGATTCCACAGATAGCTCACATCTTTGTTCTCCCTGAGTTTATTCACATAAGCTGCGGTTCCCGAACCGGCGCCTTTCATTGTCTGGACCTGGGCAAGGTTTTCTCCCGCCACCGCTGACGCATCGGCAGAACCCTGCAGATCGGAATCTCCATTTGCCCCCTGCCCCTCTCCGGAAGAAGTTTTTTCCCCTCCCTGATTTTCCATATAGATCAATTTACTCTCCGCCAGCCGTTCCATATCTTTATCCTGAAAATATAGCGGATTTCCCATCACCACCTGCAGCAGTTTATCCTCCCGGCTCATTCTTGACACCGGAAGGGCATTTGCCGCCAGGGATGTACCAATTTTCCCCAAAATTTGTTCTTTCAGACTACTCTCACTGCACTCCAGCAGGATCAGAAGGGCAATCAGGGCAGCTGACAAAATAATCCGAAACAATCGTTTTTCCACGAGTACCTCCTGCATCAAGCGTATATATAATATATAGTATTTTCTGCAGAATATATTACACCCTGCTACAGCGACTTTTTCTGAAAACAATGATTGAAAACCTTCGCCAGATCTTTGGCAATCACATTGACGGATTCGTCGATGTTTTTCGGTGTGACATATAAATTTTCCATTTCCTCATGAAATACTTCTTTGATAAATTTTTCAATCTCATCCTCGTTATACCCCTGTTTGCTCAGTACCTTCTCCAGGTGGTCGCTGATGATCGTCCTGGCATCCACCACCGTCGGAACACCCACCGCCACTACCGGAACTCCAAGACTTTCCTTGGACAGCGCCTTTCTATGATTTCCGATGCCCGATCCCGGACTGATCCCTGTATCCGTGATCTGTATCGTGGTACACAGCCTTGACATGCTTCTCGCTGCCAGCGCATCCACTACAATGACCAGATCAGGGCTGGTCTTTTTAACGATTCCCTGGAGGATCTCCACCGCCTCCATCCCGGTCTGTGCCATAACCCCGGGAGCGATGGCACTCACTTCACCGTACTCGTTTTCTTCCATAAACCAGCTCCCAAGTTCACGCCCCAGATGCCGTGTCACGAAAATACATTCCGCCATCCTTGGTCCAAGGGAATCACTGGTGACCTGACGGTTGCCCAGACCTGCGATCAGGACAGATTTCTGCCGCAGGTCATGAACCATTTTTTCCAGTTCACCGCAGATACATAACAGCAGCTCTTCTTTGTCCTCCTCTTCCTTCGGCATATCCTCTGACTCAATGGTGACATAACATCCTTTGGGCTTTCCCATCGCCCGGCTTCCCCTGTCATCCTGAATCTGTACTGTAGTTATATGCGCCTTTGCCGTCTCATTATAATGCTTTTCCAGCACCACTCCCTGGATCTCTACATTATTTCTTGGAAAACTCTCCCGCACCTCAAGGGCAAGGTCTGTTTTTCTCTCTGACATATACGCTTCATCCCTTTCATTCCCAGCATTTTTTTCATTTCTTTATCATTAACCAAAAACTTTCCAATTATGTATTGACACTGGCCATATTTTGTACTATCATAAATGAGTATGTTTGTGTTAATGTCCGTGTCCGTTTAACCAAACACTATTACTTATTATATAAAACAAAGATGGAGGTGTTAGAATTGGCAAATATTAAATCTGCAAAGAAGAGAATCCTTGTTTCACAGAAAAGAGCTGACAGAAACAAAGCGATCCGTTCCAAGGTTAAGACTGCGATCAAAAAAGTAGATTCTGCTATCGAAGCAAATGATAAAGCAGCAGCCAGCGAGGCGTTGGTAAAAGCTGTATCTGAGATCGACAGAGCGACCAGAAAAGGAATTTACCATAAAAATACAGCGGCAAGAAAAGTATCACGTCTTACAATTGCTGTAAACAAACTTGCATAATTGCTATTTTTGTGGATCGATATTCTTTCAGAATATTTGATCAATGTAGAAGGCAGTCGTACTGCTACTACAATTCTACCCGTCATAAAATATAAATACAGGCTGTATCGATTGGTACAGAGAGAAGCGCCGGACTCACACGGCGCTTTTTTTATTGTATAATTTCCTTTGTATTTTCTTCTGATTCATATGGCAGGAATTTCAAAAACGGTTTACAACCTTCTCAAAAGATGATATGATTTGAATAGCCTGAAAGCACCATTTTAGTGCACTAAAACATGTATTATATAGGGAGGAACTCCATGAAAAACACAGATTATTTATCCTGGGATGAGTATTTTATGGGAATTGCACTTTTATCTGCCATGCGGAGCAAGGATCCCCATACAAGGGTGGGAGCATGTATCGTGGATACGGATAATAAGATACTGTCTGTGGGCTACAATGGAATGCCCTGCGGCTGTTCCGATGATGATTATCCATGGGATAATACCGGTGAGCCAATGGACACCAAATATTTATATGTATGCCATGCAGAACTGAACGCCCTGCTGAATTACTCAGGCTTCAAACTAAAAGGGGCCAGGATCTACACAACCCTCTTTCCCTGCAACGAATGTACAAAAGCACTTATACAGTCCGGAATCCAGGAGGTTATTTTCAAAGAGGATAAATATTCGGATACTGCTGGCGTTATGGCAGCCAAACGGATGATGCGCTCCGCCGGCATTACATACCGCAAGTACTCAGAGGGTGACAAGCCAGTTCATATTGATCTCTAGCAGTCCAGGCTGCAGATTCCCCAAAAAGATCGGAGGATATCCATGAAAAAACGAAAGAAACCATAAAAAAGAAACATATCCGTAAAAAGCGGCGAACGCCACGTTCCCTTCTGACAGCTCGACGGACATGGAAACCACAGGCTCCTCTACCTTACATGCCATGGAAAATATCTCAGCGATCCTGGACGAAACCCTGGCGTCCATCACTTCCGTTGCCAGCGTGACAGATAGGCAGTCCGAAGTACTTGGTTCTCTGAACGAAGCGTCTGCCCTATTTATCTTTCTAAATCAATGGCATCATTGCGCCAGTTCCATCTCTGTGTCCGCCAAAAACCTGGTCCAGGCATCTGGATGTTCCACAAAATATTTAGGGCAGTTCTTACCTGTCACATCATAGTGCCGTATCACATCCTTTACCTCCAGCCCAAACCGGATACAGAGATACTTTGTCAGCCGGATCAGAGAACGGTAAGTCTCTTTTGTAAATTTGCCACTCTTCTTTTTATGACAGCATTCTATGGATATCGTATCCGAATTCCGGTCGTTGGAGGCATAAGCAATCTCCTCCGTAGGAATACACTGGACAATGGTTCCGTCCAGCCCTATGACAAAATGGCTGCTGGCATAGGTGTTGGTTCCTTTCTTTGCATTGATCTTCGGAAGATTGTTGAAATAATTACGGTTTGCCACAGCATCGGTTCCAGGATTCGCCGTGTAGTGCACCACCACCCCTTTGACTTTTCCCAGTTTCGTGCCTGGTCTGGAATACTTATTGATATCCAGAAGATTCACCGACAGGTTCAGTTCCGCCAGCATCGTATCCGCTTCCCGGATCCGCTCCTCTTCCTTTTTTGCCCCCAGCAGGGAGCATACCATATAAATTACCAAAAGCAAAAGGGCTGTTGCGCCGGCAATCCCGGCGCAAAGCCCTAATTTTCTATATTTGTTTTTCTTCCAATGAATTTTCTTTTTATTCAACACTATAGTTCGGAGCCTCTTTCGTAATATGAATATCGTGAGGATGGCTTTCCTTCAGGGAAGCAGCAGAAATTTTCACAAAACGCCCATTTTCCTTGAGTGTCTCGATGTCTTTGGCTCCGCAGTAGCCCATACCGGAGCGAATGCCTCCGATCAGCTGGAACACGGTATCTTCCACAGTTCCCTTATATGCCACACGCCCCTCAACGCCCTCTGGCACAAGCTTTTTGGCATCCTGCTGGAAATAACGGTCCTTACTTCCGTTTTCCATGGCAGCGATGGAGCCCATACCGCGGTACACTTTATATTTTCTTCCCTGGAACAGTTCAAAGGTTCCCGGACTCTCATCGCAGCCCGCAAAAATACTTCCCATCATACATACATTTGCACCGGCAGCAATAGCCTTAGTCATATCACCAGAATACTTGATCCCTCCGTCTGCAATAACCGGAATTCCGTATTCTTTTGCCACAGAATAGCAGTCCATGATCGCAGTAACCTGAGGAACGCCGATACCTGCCACAATGCGCGTCGTACAGATAGACCCTGGACCGATGCCGACTTTGACTGCATCCACACCAGCGTCGATCAACGCTTTTGCCGCTTCTCCCGTGGCAACGTTTCCGGCAATGATCCCCAGCTCCGGATAAGTCTCGCGAACCATCCTTACCACTTTAAGCACATTAGCGGAATGACCATGTGCTGTATCGATCACCACCACATCTACCTTCGCCTTTACCAGGGCATCCACACGCTCCATGATGTTTGCGGTCACTCCCACTCCGGCTCCACAGAGGAGTCTTCCCTGGGAATCTTTCGCTGAATGAGGATATTTAATCTGTTTTTCAATATCTTTGATGGTAATGAGACCGCTCAAATTTCCATCCTTATCTACTATAGGAAGTTTTTCTTTTCTGGCCTTCGCAAGAATCTGTTTCGCTTCATCCAGGGTAATACCTTCTGGTGCCGTTACAAGCCCTTCGGATGTCATGCTCTCCTTGATCTTCTTTGTAAAATCTGTCTCAAACTTAAGATCCCGGTTCGTAATGATGCCCACCAGCTTTTTACCCTCTGTGATCGGAACTCCAGAGATCCGGAACTTTGCCATAAGATTATTGGCATCCTCCAGTGTATGATCTGGAGAAAGATAAAATGGATCTGTGATCACTCCATTCTCTGAACGTTTTACCTTGTCAACTTCCTCTGCCTGCTGCTCAATCGTCATATTCTTATGTATGATTCCTATTCCGCCCTGGCGAGCCATAGCGATCGCCATACGATGCTCTGTCACTGTATCCATCCCCGCACTCATCATAGGAATGTTTAATTCAATCTTTTTTGTCAAATGTGTCTTCAGACTTACCTGATTTGGAATCACTTCTGAGTATCCTGGTACCAATAAAACGTCGTCAAATGTAATGCCTTCACCAATAATTTTACCCATTTTTCCCGTCCTCTCTTTTTAATTTTATCAATGCTTTTTCTGTGTATATTAATATAAGATTCTATCCAAATTTAACATAAATGTCAAGGGTTATATTATATTTTAAAAAAAATAAATTTTTTTCATTTTTTTTTAAAAAACCCTTGCATTCTACAAAAATTTATTGTATAATAGCATTCGTAATTGAGATTGGGCTATCGCCAAACGGTAAGGCACTGGACTCTGACTCCAGCATTTCAAGGTTC
>CAMXSH010000055.1 GCA_947246475.1 uncultured Roseburia sp. | reverse complement strand
GAGGGTACCTACAATTCTCCATCCAAAAGGATTCATGCCAAATGCCCTCACACCCAGAGAGATGAAAATCTTACCAAGAGGCGGATGAGTATTTTCATAGGATCGGAGCTCATGGATCATCTCATAAGCGGTTCTCGCATGATATACCTCATCAAAATAAGTTCCGCTGCGGAATCCAAGCTCCGGATCAAACTCATCCTGTTCATCAAACAGCTCTGGATACTGGGAAGCATTTTCTGGCACAACATATGCCCCAGAAGCATCCTTAAATACCAGCTCATTGAGCATCACCTCATTGTGAAGCAGCGTCATACGCAGATAACGGGTATTCACCTGGAATGGCTGGGTCTCTGCTTCTTCCGTTTCTCCAACAAACTGCACATCATTCCACTTAAACACATCTCCGGCGCTCATGGTTCCTGCCGCAGTATAGTTTGTACCGTCATCAGACACTTCCACCTGGAAATTGCGCCCCTCATAGGTTCCAGTAAAGGAATACAGATTTGTAATATTTTTCTTATCTCCAAAATCAAGAATGATCTGGCTGCCATTCTCTGTACTCGTCCAGGCCGTTTCCGGCGCGCTCATCCTGCCGAGATCATACAGGGCAAAACAGGAATACACGATCATGATCGCAAATAATACGATAAAATCCACTTTTCTCATCTTATCTGCTGCCCGGGAAGGCGTGATGGTAAACTGCAGCCTTTTTTCTTCTTTTCTTGTATTTTCCTGAATTTTTTTCTTTCTTATCTTTCCCTGCTGAATTTCCGGTTCATAGACGATCTCTCCCTTGCGCAGGGAAGCATACAGAAGATACCCCGCCATGAAGACCGTGAGTACCGCCGTGGCTCCAATGGTATAACCTTCCGGTCCCGTGGTCCCTAGTTCCATGAAATAGTGATATACGTGTACAATGTTCACAAACTGGGCGACAGAGAGTCCCACATATACCCAGAACAGTTCTTTGCAGGGACGAAGAATAAATCCTGCCAGCACCAGCACGATACCAGGAAACAGATACCTTTCGTGCATACGCACGGAAAACAGGAATACAAAAGAGATCAAAACTGCCATGCTGAGGAAATACTTCGACTTGTCCTCTTTCATCTTATAGAAAACATATCCACTGAGGAGCACTGACGCCACAATGGCGATGCTTCCCCAGGTCTGGCATTTCACGAATAAGAACTTGTTGGTCTGCTCCACCCAGTTCTTTCCCACGATCGCCCAGAAGTTATAGGCATTTACGGTACAGTACTCAAACAACCCGAGACTGTTTATATATTTGGGAACTACCACGTCAAGTCCAAAGGGGACAGCAAACAAAAACATGGAAGCAATGGCTCCCAGCCCCCCTGCCAGGTCCCGGAGCATCTTTTTCACAGTGAAGTCCCGGAGAAAAACCTGTTCAATAATCGTAAATATGAGGATCGGCGCAAACATAATAGTCTGGAATTTCAAAAGTGCTCCCAGACAGAACACAAAATAAGCTGGAATTCGTTTTTCTTCCATACAAAGCCAGCAGGTCAGCAGAATCGTAAGAGTAAATACACTGTCGACCTGTCCCCACATAGACGAATCTGCCACTACCATCGGATTCAGCACATAGATGGCGCAGATCATCAGTGACATACCCTCAGAAAAACGCTTCTTTGCCAGCAGATAAAGAACAGTGCCGGCACCGAGGTCACAGAGCATTGGAAACAGCTTGATCAGATACTCTCCCGTCTGGGATCCGTTATCTATGCCAAAAATGTGCCGGGCAACTGCCATCAGCCAGAGAACAAACATATACCCCGGCGGATATCCGTTCCCCTCATCCACATAATAAAACCTGGATATACCATTGTCATAGATCATATCGGACCATGCCCGGAAACAACTCATATCCACACTATATGCCTCAAATTTAACGGCGAAGATCGACTTGATCACCAGCGCTGCCCCTAACAGCAGCAAAAGATTAAACCACTGGGGACGCATATTCTTCTTCGTCAGTACCACATTTCCCTTTACTTCATTCTCAAACCACAGCAGATACAGTACTGCCAGTACGGTCACCATGATCACTATAACTGTCAACATATCATACATTATCATCTATTCCTTTCGCTCATTCGTGTCATTCCTTCCAGCCTCTCCCCGTCTCACGTGTTCATGGGTAAAGAGGTGGTCGGAACAATATTCATAATTCCCCTCGCATTTGGAGCAGAAACGAAACTCCAGAGTGGGAGAATCCTTTTCTGTCCGCCCGCAGACTGCACACCGGTGCCTCGGTCCGGAAGCGTGCTGCTGTGCCGTATTGCGATATACAACCCGTCTCTTTTTCTGCCTCATCGCCGCCCCAAAGCCCTGGGGATTTCTCGCGATCAGATAAAAGATAACAAAATCAACCAGCGCTGCCACGATCAAAAGCATACTCATAATACTCTGGAAGTGCCCCCTCTGGATACATTTCACGATCTGTATGGCATTAAATCCAAGATAGAGATATCCCAGCCACTTCGCTTTCACCGGAATGATAAAATTAAAGTAAAATCTCGTCTCTGGAAATAGAAAGGCAAATACGAGAAACAGGGACAGATTCAGGTTCTCCAGGCTGATCACCATGGCAAGTCCCATGCTGATAGCAGGGGCAAACACACTGCCATTGGCATTCAGAAGCACCAGATAATAACCAAAAGCTGCCAGGATCGTCAGCAGGATCCCAGTAAAATAAAAAGCATTAAACCGGAAACTTCCCCAGATCCGTTCCAGAACACTTCCAATGCTGAAATAGACATAGAGACTGATGGCATACAATATGATATTAAAAAAAGCTGCCCCTCCATCCTGCAGATTTACCGAGGGATAGAGTACAAAAGTCACCAGGCGCCACACCTGGCCATGCAGGATCTGGGAAATATCCAGGCTCAGATAATTCAGATAGAACGCCTGCCCTTGGCCAAAAAGCCCCAGAAGGGTCCCCAGAATGCTGATCCCCACCACATACCGCATGAGGCCGTGAATGGCATACCTTCCAAACTTCCGTTCCATTTTTGCAAACCATTTCATGTTTTATACCTCATTTCTTCACACTAAAACAGATTCTTCTTCTTAAAGAATAGTACCACCAGGGATGTGATCACAAGAGTGCATGCCGTGATGATAAAAAAACCATAAGGACTGTGTCCCAGAGGAATATTATCAAAATTCATCCCGTAAAAGCTGGCGATCATCGTAGGTATCGACATCACGATAGTCACCGTAGACAAAAATTTCATCACCACATTCAGATTATTGGAAATAACGGAAGCAAAGGCATCCATCATACCGCTGAGGATTCCGCTGTATATGTTCGCCATCTCGATGGCCTGCTTATTTTCGACGATGACGTCCTCCAGCAGCTCCTCGTCCTCAGGATATTTTTTTACTTTTTCCGTCCGCAGCAGTTTTTCCAGCACCGTTTCATTGGACCGCAGGGAGGTGGTAAAATACACCAGGCTCTTTTCCAGCTCCAGAAGCTCGATCAATTCTTTGTTCTTCTGGGAAATATGGAGCTTTTCCTCAATCTGCTCACTTTTGCGGTCGATGATCCGCAGATAGCGCAGATAAGAAGTAGCATTACGGTACAGGATCTGGAATACAAATCTTGTCCGCTTAAAGGTGAAAAATTCTTTCACCCGGTTATTCATAAATGCTTTGAGTACCGGCGTTTCCTCTAAGCACACCGTCACGATCATTTGTTTTGTCATATAGATACCAAGAGGGATCGTGACATATCTGTCCTTTTCATCCAGAGACGGAATATCTACCAGCACGACTACATAATCGTCCTCCAGTTCGATACGTGACCGCTCCTCATCATCCAGCGGCGCCCTCAGGTCATCAATATCGATGCCTGTCTCCTGTACCACCTGCTGGAGCTCTTCGTTGGTAGGTTTGGTAAGCGCTGCCCAGCACCCTTCAGAAAACTGGTCATTTTCCTGGAGCTCGTCCTCCACAGTCTGAAAAATCTGCAGCATGTCCTCTCCTCCTTTACCGGTATTTTTATTCTGGCGGCAGTCAATTCTTCACTGCCGCCAGATTCTTTTCGCACAGATATTAATATTATACGTTTTCGCCCTCTCTTTGTCAAACATTAACCTCTTATCTCGCTGTTTTTTTCGGAAGATAGAGTACCACATCATCTCCGAGGACGATCTGATCCAGATTATTACTCTTAATAAAATCTTCCCAGTTTACCCCATATTCTTTCAGTATATCCCCTAAGCTGCGTCCTCCCGTGGTGATATAGATCTCCACATCATCGTCATCCCTGTCGTCTCTGTCATCCTGGTCCATCTTCTCTAATTCTTCTTCCTGGCATACTGGACAGCCTCCCTCACGGAAGCCTCTGGACTCCATCCGGGAATCCTCCAATCTGCTTTCACTTTCCATACGGACTGAACTTCCATTTCTCTCCGCGAGCTCTTCCTGGTTCATATTCTGGTTCATATTCTGGTCCATATTCCTCATCATTTCGCGTTCCGTATCCATTGGCATCCTCTCTGGTTCTCCCTGCATACCTTCGTTTTCTCTCGGCATCGCCTGTACCGGCATACAGATCATTCCGTTATATGGCCTTACCACCGGGATACAGATCTCCTGCCCTACCTGGAGATTGTAAACATCCACATAAGGATTCGCCCGAAGGATCAGCGCCAGGGGCACCCGGTATCTTCTGCTGAGCTGATACAGAGTTTCCCCCTGTTTTATAACATGCACCATGCCATTACAGTAACGCTTATTCATATTTTCCCTCCATCTTTGCACCATTCACAGCGGCGCAGCAAATTTTTTTTCATCTCTACTAATATATTCCGTCATAAAAAAAAGGTACCGGACATACATTTATTGTTAATTTTTATTTTATTTACAAATGCCGAATTTTGTCGTATACTATAGTGTGGTTAAAATCTATTTAAAATAAGAAAGAAAATGTTTCTGAGCCGGTTTCATACATTCCGGATCAGATAAAATGGGAGGAAATCATGAACAGAGTAGGTATTGATATTGGTTCTACCACGGTTAAGACAGCCATTCTGGATGAATCAGGCGCCATCGTATTTTCTGCTTATGAAAGACATTTTGCTAATATACAGGAAACATTGAAAAACATAATCAGCCAGGCAAATGAAGTTCTAGGAGATATAGAAATCGCTCCAATGATCACAGGTTCCGGCGGACTGACCATTTCGAGACATCTGGACATTCCCTTTGTCCAGGAGGTTGTCAGTGTGGCAACATCCTTAAAAGATTTTGCTCCCCAGACCGATGTCGCCATCGAGCTGGGCGGAGAAGATGCCAAGATCATCTATTTTACCGGCGGCATCGAACAGAGAATGAACGGAATCTGTGCCGGCGGCACCGGTTCTTTTATCGACCAGATGGCAACTCTTCTAAAAACAGATGCTGCGGGACTGAACGAATATGCCAAAGACTACAAAGCCATTTATCCCATCGCTGCCCGCTGCGGGGTGTTCGCCAAATCCGACATCCAGCCCCTGATCAACGAAGGAGCTTCCAAACCAGATCTGGCTGCTTCGATATTTCAGGCAGTGGTAAACCAGACCATCAGCGGTCTTGCCTGTGGCAAGCCAATCCGGGGCAATGTAGCCTTTTTAGGAGGTCCCCTTCACTTTCTTACAGAGTTAAAAGCCGCTTTTATCCGGACTCTGAATCTGTCAGAAGACGCGGTGGTTGCGCCAGAACACTCCCATCTTTTTGCTGCCAGCGGCGCAGCCATGAACTCAAAGGGGGAGGGCACCACCAATCTCGGTACCCTGCTGCAAAAACTGAGTAGTGAAATCAATATGGAATTTGAAGTAACCCGTATGGAGCCGCTGTTCGCCTCAGAAAAAGAATACGACAGCTTTCTTACAAGACACAGCCGCCATTCCGTGAAAAAACAGTCCTTATCGGAGTACGAGGGCAATGTGTATCTCGGAATCGATGCCGGTTCTACAACGACAAAAGTGGCACTGGTAGGGGAAGACGGTTCCCTTTTGTATTCTTTTTACGACAATAACAACGGAAGTCCATTGAAGACCACCATAAAAGCCATCAAAGAAATTTACGAACTTCTGCCGGACAGCGCCAATATCGTCCGCTCCTGCTCCACCGGCTACGGCGAAGCACTGATCCAGTCCGCTCTGCTGTTAGACGAGGGCGAAGTTGAGACGGTATCCCATTACTATGCCGCTTCTTTCTTCGAGCCGGAAGTGGACTGTATACTGGATATTGGCGGCCAGGACATGAAATGCATCAAGATAAAAAACCACTCCGTTGACAGCGTACAGCTTAATGAGGCATGCTCTTCCGGATGTGGTTCCTTTATCGAGACTTTTGCCCGGTCTTTAAATTATGAAGTAAAAGACTTTGCAAAACTGGCGCTCTTTGCTGAAAACCCTATCGATCTGGGCTCCCGCTGTACTGTATTTATGAATTCCAAGGTAAAGCAGGCACAGAAAGAAGGTGCCACTGTGGCAGATATCTCTGCAGGCCTCGCAATCTCAGTCATTAAAAATGCACTGCTGAAGGTTATTAAGCTCACCGATCCAAAAGATCTGGGCAAAAATGTAGTAGTTCAGGGAGGAACTTTCTATAATGACGCCGTACTGCGTAGTTTTGAGAGAGTGTCCGGCTGTGAGGCAGTCCGCCCGGATATCGCCGGGATCATGGGCGCTTTCGGCGCCGCGCTGATCGCCAGGGAACATTATGAAGAGGGGATGGAAACTACCATGCTTCCTCTGGAAGACATTATCTCTCTCAGATTTGAGAGTTCCATGGCGCGCTGCAAGGGCTGTACCAATCACTGCCTTCTGACCATAAACAAATTTACCGGCGGCAGACAGTTTATCTCCGGCAACCGCTGTGAGCGCGGTCTCGGCATGGAGAAACAGAACAAAGATGTGCCGAACCTCTATGAATATAAAAACCACCGGCTCTTTGAGTACTACAAACCTCTGCCGGCAGATCAGGCATACCGGGGCAAAGTAGGCATTCCCCGGGTACTGAACATGTACGAGAACTACCCATTCTGGTTTACCTTTTTCACAGAACTGGGTTATGAAGTAGTGGTTTCGCCAAAATCCAGCCGGAATATCTATTCACTAGGTATCGAGTCCATTCCCAGCGAGTCGGAATGCTATCCTGCGAAGCTGGCCCATGGACATATTATGTGGCTTCTGAAACAGGATGTAAAATATATCTTTTATCCCTGCATCCCTTATGAGCGGAAAGAATTTGAAGGCGCTGGCAACCACTATAACTGCCCCATTGTCACCTCCTATGGCGAAAATATTAAAAACAATGTAGAGGAACTCACGGAGGAAGATATTATTTTCCAGAACCCTTTCCTTTCCTTTGAGAGTGAAAAGATTCTGGCAAACGAGCTGGTAAAATACCTTGGCAAAGAAAATGGCATCCCGGAGAACGAGATCCGTCATGCCGCCCATAAGGCATACCATGAGCTCACCGCTGCCAGAGAGGACATAAAGAAAAAAGGCGAAGAAGTTCTTCAGTGGATGAGGGATAATCACAAGCGCGGAATCGTACTTGCTGGACGCCCCTACCATATCGATCCAGAGATCAACCACGGCATTCCGGAACTGATCACTTCCTATGATATAGCCGTTCTCTCCGAGGACAGCATTTCCCATCTGGCACCCATTGAACGGCCAACTATCGCTATGGACCAGTGGATGTACCATTCCAGGCTCTATGCCGCTGCCACCTATGTGCGAACCCAGGAAGATCTGGAAATGATCCAGCTGAATTCCTTCGGCTGCGGCCTGGATGCCGTCACCACAGACCAGGTCAACGATATTCTGACAGGTTCTGGAAAGATCTGCACAGTTTTGAAAATAGATGAGGTAAATAACTTAGGAGCAGCCAGGATCCGCATACGCTCCCTGATCTCAGCGGTCAAAGACCGTGCCAGAAAGGGCGTAAAACCGCATGTGGAGGACGCTTCTTACAAACGGGTGGTATTTACCGAAGAGATGCGCAAAAACTACACCATTCTCACGCCGCAAATGTCACCGATCCATTTCGATGTGCTTATCCCGGCGCTGGCAGCCAGTGGCTACCAGATGGTTCAGCTTCCTACTGGCGGTGATGAACTGGATTACGGGCTGAAATTCGTAAACAACGATGCCTGCTACCCCTCTCTGATCGTGGTAGGGCAGATCATGAAAGCCCTGCTGTCCGGAGAATATGACCTGGACCGCACAGCTGTTATCATTTCCCAGACCGGCGGCGGCTGCCGTGCCACCAACTATATCGGTTTTATCCGCCGTGCCCTGAAAAAAGCGGGAATGAAACAGATCCCTGTCATTTCCCTTAGCGCCGGTGTGGAGACAAATCCAGGCTTTAAGATCAACTACCGGCTTATCAATGGTGCGATCCAGGCGCTGGTATATGGAGATCTGTTTATGCGGGTGGTATATAAAACAAGACCTTACGAAAAGGTACCCGGCTCCGTCAATGCCCTGCATGACAAGTGGAAAAAGATCTGTGTGGAGGCAGTAAAACATCCAAAGAGATCAGAGTTTCACAAAAACATCCAGGGCATCATCCGGGATTTTGACCAGATCGAACTGGACGAAAGCCTCCAGAAGCCAAAGGTAGGCATCGTCGGCGAGATCTTAGTAAAATACCTGCCCGCCGCCAACAACCATATCGTAGATCTTCTGGAAGCTGAGGGCGCCGAAGCCGTCTGCCCGGATATGCTTGATTTCTTTATGTACAGTGCCTACGACAGCGTATTTAAAGCAGACCACCTCGGTAAGCCAAAGACCGGCAAGATGATGGGTAAACTTGCGATCTGGTTCCTGGAGCGCTACCGCAGAGTCCTCCGGGAAGAATTGACGAAAAGCCGCCGCTTTGAGGCACCTCCAGGAATCTATACCCTGGTAGACTATGCGAAGCCCTTTGTGTCCACCGGTAACCAGACCGGGGAAGGATGGTTCCTCACTGGTGAGATGATCGAACTCATTCACAGCGGCGTACCAAATATCGTCTGTACCCAGCCTTTTGGCTGTCTTCCGAACCACGTAGTAGGTAAAGGTGTGATCAAACAGCTGCGCCGCGCCTTTCCGGACGCAAATATTGTGGCAGTGGACTACGATCCCGGCGCCAGCGAGGTGAATCAGCTGAACCGTATCAAACTGATGCTTGCCACAGCAAATGAAAATTTAAATAATAAAAAACCCAGCTGAAAAGCCTTAGTTTTCTAAGAAATCCCGCTTATTCAAAAACCCCTGCCAGAAGCAGTAAGACGCTGCTTCTGGCAGGGGTTTTTCAGACACATAGCAGAGAGATCATCTTGACCAACCCAGCACCGGCTGGCTAACCTATATTCGGCTGGCAGAGATTCAGCCCTGTGGCATTCACAGTGATGTCCGAGCCATCGGCAGTTACACCAGCTCCCTCACCCTCTTCATCCTCGAGAATGCTGTCATATTTTTCCGGATCCTCGTTCTTTGCCAGTGCCTGCATGTTCTTGGCTCCCATATAGATGTCCCTGTTAAAATCCATAAGAAACTTTTCATCCGAAGCGGGAACGATGTCTCCATGCATCATTCTTCTGGCGATCTCCAGGGCACGCCCCAGATCCTCAAACCCCTCTCCGGCAGCTTCTGCCGCTTCCTTCGCCGCCTCCATATTCTCCTGGTACATCTGCTGAAGATTTTTCATCTCCGCATCCTCTCTCATCTTCTCCAGATCTTCCTCCGTATAAGCGCTCTCCGGCTGTTCACCCGACAAATCCAGGTCCACTCCCTGTACCCGGTATTGATCCAGAACCGTCTCCTGCCGGTCCGCTTTTACCGAAATCTGGTCACCCTTTACCGTCACCGTTTTTTCTGGCTTTGAAGACTTCGGTGGCATTGCGGATCGAAAAACTTCCCGTCCCACCACAGTACCTCCTGTACCTGTTTTAATTCCTGTCATCCCTGACACCCTCTTTCTAAACTGACAAACCTTTTTGCACCATCATTGGTAAAAGCCAATTGATTCGTGCTTTACTTTTTACCATTATTCTTCCTTTGTTCCCTCATTTGCCAGAAAACGATTGATCGCACTAAATACAGCGCGGATCGAAGCTCTTGTGATATTGGAACTGATGCCCACGCCATGAGTCACGATTCCCTTTTCCTCATCCATCAGATGGATATATGCCGCCGCCTGGGCATTAGAGCCCATCTGCAGCGCATGTTCCGTATAATCCAGAACCTTGACCGGCATGCTGAGTTCTCCCTGCAGTCCGCGCTGAACCGCATCGATGGGACCGTTGCCCAGTGCTTCAATAGTCTTCTCCTGTCCTTTGTAAGTATAAGTCAGATATACTTTTGTATCAAACTCTATAGTTTCTATATCGTCTCCTAAATCCTCTACCTTTAGTCTTCGGAAATGATAAGGTTCTTTCCTGTCAATATAATGGTTCTTAAACTCACTCATGATCTGTTCTGGCGCCACCTCGCCCTGGCGCTCAGAGATCTCCTGAATAACATCGGCAAATTCTTTGTGCATACTTTTTGGCAGTTTGAAGCCAAAGTATGTATCCATGACAAATGCTACGCCGCCTTTGCCAGACTGGCTGTTGATCCGGACAATGGGCTCATACTCCCTCCCAAGGTCACTGGGATCAATGGGCAGATATGGAACTTCCCAGTGCTCCTGATCCCTCTCATGCATCGCCTGGACACCCTTGTTGATGGCATCCTGATGAGACCCGGAAAAAGCCGTAAATACCAGCTTTCCAGCATAAGGATGCCGCATATCCATATCCATTTTATTGCAGCGCTCATAAACGTCAATGATTTCATTGACATTTTCGATCTCCAGCTCCGGATCGATGCCCTGGGAAAACATGTTATAGGCAATATTCAGCACATCTACATTTCCGGTTCTCTCACCGTTTCCGAACAGGGTTCCTTCGATGCGGTCAGCACCTGCCAGCAGGGCAAGCTCGGCAGAAGCCACTGCAGTACCACGGTCATTGTGGGGATGAATGCTCAGAATCACCCGCTCGCGGTCGGTAAAGTGGGTGGACATCCATTCAATCTGGTCAGCATAGACATTGGGTGTATTCATCTCCACCGTAGACGGCAGATTGATGATCACCGGCTTTTCCTTACTGGCTCCCCATTCGTCCAGGACCGCCTCGCAGACTTCCAGCGCATAAGGGAGTTCTGTCCCGGTAAAGCTCTCCGGTGAATACTCAAGGACTACTTCTCCATCATAATCCTTCATATATTTTTTTACCATTTTAGTTCCGTCGACAGCGATCTGCTTGATCTCATCCTTCGACATATGGAATACTACATCTCTCTGAAGAGTGGAGGTGGAGTTATAAATGTGCACCACCGCCCGCTTGATGCCTTTCAGGGATTCAAAGGTTTTCTCGATCAGATGCTCCCGGCACTGGGACAAAACCTGGACTGTAACATCATCCGGGATCAGCCGGCGGTCTACCAGCTGACGCAGGAAATCATATTCAATCTGGGAAGCACTAGGAAAACCGATCTCTATTTCCTTAAATCCTAATTTTACCAAAAGATTAAAAAATTCTATTTTTTCCTCTACGACCATCGGCTCGATCAGGGCCTGATTCCCGTCTCTCAAATCAACACTGCACCACATTGGTGCCTTCTCAATCTCTTTGTTCGGCCATGTCCGCTGTGGGAAATCCACCACGGGAACCCGTCGATATCTCTTATAATTTAACATCACTCTAACCTCTTTTCATTTTCTATATTTTTCATTTTACTGATATTGCTATTGACCCTGGCATCATTCTTCTGGTGCGGCAGCCGGCGGCACAGTCGGTTCCTGTGGCTTCTCCCCCGACTGCGTAAGTAGGACTTCCACCCACACTCTGGACCTTAGTTTCAGAGCCGGCGGCAGATCGAATAAAATCTCTACCCGGTGCCTTCCTGCCCCCAGTCCCTCCACATCAATAGCGGCACCAAGACTGTTCAGGGTAATTCCCTGCAGGTCTTCTTCACTGCCACTGATGTGGATCGTATGGCGCTGGCTCTCATCTAAATAACTAAAATTCAAATCTTTGGGAAGATTCTTTACATTTATATCTGTATTGACAAAGGAAAATGTCCTTTTTCCATTTTTCTCGATCACGCACCGGATGGAAACTGCATTAAACTCATCTTCCAGTTTGCAGCCAGAAGGCTGAATGTACTTAGCCAGATCCACCTCCTGCTCTACATCCTTCTTGGCATCACTGATATCCACAGGAATGGTGATGGATTTAAGTTTATCAAGATCCGCCTTCGTCCCCGATACCATAACGCTCTCCGGTTTGAAATCTGTCTGAATATGACGGTATCCCTCCGCCGGAGTCCCTGTCACATCCACGAAGACAGGAATCTTCTTCGTGGGCACGACCTGTATCTTCACACGGATCTTATCCTTACTAAAGGTCACATTGCTGCCATCGATCACGTCTTTATCATCATCATAAAGGATCGGCGTGACCTCCGCCTCAAAATCCTGGCTCTGGCCATTGAGATGAAGCATAGCGCCCACGCTGGCAACTCTCTTCACCTTCGACGCCCCTCCGGATATATCGATCATATTCGGCTGTGTACTAATTTCACCCAGCACATAGGATTCAGCCAGTTCTCCTTCTGTGGTGATCTGTATTTTAAATTGCCTGCTGTCTCTTTTCTCCAGAGAAACCCGGAGCACCTCATTGTTCCAGTCAAGCTCTATATTGTCTTTGGTTGTTTTATTTAACTTCACCTGGATCCCCGCCGTGTTCACCGTAGAAAGCTTACTGAGATCCGCACTGGCATAAAAGTCCTCTTCTTCCAGTTCTTCGATAAAACTGCGCTTTCCCTTGACTGTCACATCCACGGTTTTCCCGCCTTCCACCTCATATACCTGATTGGCTGAGGTGATCACATTTTCATTCAGTATATCCACAGGGATCCCTGTAAACTGCCTGGAAATAGTAGGATCCGTTATATTGATGATGACCAGCCAAACAATAAATGCCACCACCAGAGCAAGGAGTTTGAGCCAGAGATTTTTCATAATTCTATTTTTCATGCTTTTTCCCCCTCCACCATCTTCTGCGTGAACTGTCGGAGGCTTTTCTGGATACCCTGCGCAACAGCTCCGTCATCGCCTCTGCATCCACATGTCTTGTCAATTTTCCCTCGGCAGCTACAGAAACGACGCCTGTCTCTTCTGAGACAACAATAGTCAGGGAATCCGACACCTCACTGACTCCAATACTTGCCCGGTGTCTTGTTCCCAGATCCTTACTCAGTTCCAGATTATCAGATAGCGGTAGATAACAGGTGGCTGAAACCACGCGGTTGTCCCGCAATATAACAGCCCCGTCATGCAGCGGCGTATTGTGTTCAAAAATATTGATCAGAAGCTGGCTGCTGATCTCTGCATCAATGGGAATTCCTGTCCGCTCGAATTCCCGGCACTTGATCTCCCTCTCTACTACGATCAACGCCCCTGTCTTTACTTTTGCCATCTCATAAACCGCCTTCACGATCCCTTGTATGCTCCGGTCTGAATATCTCTCTGTCTTGTTCCTGCTGTCCTCAAAAGGCGATATGGAAGAAAAGGACTTACGCCCCAGCTGCTCCAGGGCGTTACGGAACTCTGGCTGGAATATGATTACGATGGCTGTGATTCCGATCACCATCGCATTCTGGAATATCCATAGAAGTACATTCATCCCCAGGATCATCGCAATGATCCACACCAGAAAAAGCACAATGATCCCTTTCATCAGTACCCAGGCACGGGTATCTTTGATCCATATAACGATCTGATACACGGCAAAGGCAATGATGATGATCTCAATGATATCGATCACATTGATGCTTGGCATCGACAGCCATGCGACATAATCCCTGAAAAATGTACGTATTGTCTCCATATCCGTTCAACTCCTATTACTTTTTATCCGGATTGATATCCTCTCCCAAAACTTTTTCTATTTCATTTTTCAAATCAATAACCGCCTCGTCCCGGTCGTCGATCTTTGTAACGGTTTTATCCACCATAGCTACTTTTAATTTGGGAACTGCTTTCACATAATAAAAATATTCATCATCTTCAAATTGAAGTTTTCTGACTCCAGTGTAATCCAGGCTCATCCGGAAAAACTGCACCACATATGCCGCCACGGCAGTGAGGGACAGCCCGGTCAGCAGCTGATTGACATCTGCACTCACCTGCCAGAATATGTCACCTGCCAGAATCCCCGACATACAGGCTATGATTCCCACAAAAATCCCTATCTGGAACGCATGGTTGTACCTTCCTTTCCGGATGATAAATACCAGCAGATAAGCCACAGAAAAAGTACAGAGATAGACAATCATTTCCCTGTTATTCAGCACATAATCGATCATGTACTGAAGCCCCTCCATAGTATTTCCCGTGTCTGCCGCATTCTGGGAGATCATATGATATTCCCGGACTCCTGTCAATAAATACCTTAGAAAGATCCCCATCCCGCAGGCAGGTATCATCGCCGGCGACAAAAACAAAGCCGCGATCACTGGTACCGCATAAGATAAATTTATTCCCCATAATATAGGGATCAAAAGAACCAGGTAACTCTGTACTCTGGTGTACCTGCCAAACAATAGAAAATATATCGCCAGGGCAGCAAATATGGCAAAAGCACAGACCGTCGAAACCGCCGCTGTCTCTGCCAGCACCAGAAACGCCGCCACACACATCACGGCGATATCCGGAATAAAACCACAAAACAAAGCGAGAAGGATCACGACAGGTACGGCATAATAATCCAGCCCCTCCTGAAATGGCAGCCGATACAGGATAACACTAAATATCCCGGCGGACACCAGAATCTTCAGCATCGCCCTCAGCACTTTATAATGTTTTTCAAATATCTCCTTACATTTTGCCTTAAAAACCAGCAGTCCCATCATCATAAAGCCGTTTCCTCCTTCAGGCCATCCCCGATACCGCTCTCCTGTTCTTCGCGGTCATAATATCCGATCAGTTCCTGCAGAGCCGCATAGTATTCCTTCACCCTGCTTTTGGAGGCTTCATACTGCACCGAAGAAACACTGACAGTCACAAAAGCAAATAATAAAAGAAGTAAAATATACATAACCAGAAAGTACCTTGCTATTCCTGCATAATCGATCACCAGGGCGTTGGTGATTATGTATTCCATGTGATACAGCCCGATAAGAAGCACCACAAGAAAAACCGCAGCAGATACAGAAACCAGTGTCTTAAGTATCTGCATCCGGATATAATCCAGTTTAAAATACCTGGTCCGCTCAAAATCTGTCTTACCTTTATTCTGTTCATAATCCGATAAGCGTATCATGATCCGTATTTTCTCTTCGCTAAGCATATGAACTCCAATCTTTTCGTATTTATATTGTATTCTACCACAAAATACTGAATAATAAAAGATAAAAGCCCCGATTTTTTATAAAATCGAAACTTTCCTTTTGTTTTATTGACGGTTTCTTGTTAATATGCTATAATTATCAAATACTACCAGGTATTTATTTGTTGTATTTGCACAACGATAAATCCAGATATTTTATCAAAGACAGGAGGGAGGGTAATAAAACTGACAAATAGGCTGACTCAGTTCGTCATGCTTTTGTTTATCACCGCTTAAACAGCTGACTGCTGAATGCCTGTCTTATAAAATATGTTACTATTATTACCAAACTAATTTTAGATCAGGAGGACAAAGAATGAAAAAGAAGCTAAAAAAAGTTGGTGCGGTACTGACTGCAAGTGCTGTAGTTATGACCTCTATTTTTACAATTGCACCAGCAAAAATGGTAAAAGGCGCAGATGAGGAAACACCTTCATTTGTTGTTGAAAAAGATCCCTATGTGATCTCCGAAGAGGACGCGCAGCCATATGATACCGCAGACCTTAAGCTAACGCCAGGTCTTACATACCTAAAGGACGGAGAAGAGATCGAAGTAACCGGAGCAATTGACACACAGAGTTTCTGTGCAGATCCTACCTGTATGGAAGTAGACGGAAAGATTTACGTTTATGGAACCACAGATCAGAGATCTTATGTGAAAGAAACGGACAAAGACGGAAATCCTATAAAAACAACAAACAACAAAGAAGACGGACCTGTTATAGCGAACAAATACCAGACCAAGAAATTATCCATCTTCTCCAGTACCGATTTGGTGAACTGGACCGACGAAGGATGTATCGATATGGAAAAGGTATGTAATAAAGATGGAAAACCAGCAAGCTCATCATGGGCATGGAATTCCTGGGCACCAACCGCATTAAAATACGATTGCGACGGCGATGGCAAAGACGAATATTATATCTTCTTTACCAACGGCGGGGATGTGGGATATGTAAAAGGTGAGACACCGACAGGTCCCTGGGAAGATGAACTCGGCAAATTATTGATAGCAAAAAAAGATATTCCAGATGAGAATCGTAACAATATCATCTGGAACTTTGATCCGGCAGTACTGCTTGACAAAAAAGGAGATGTCTATATTTACTGGGGCGGCGGAAACGGCAACACACCAGAACTTCAAAAACATCCAAAATCTTCCCGTTCCTGTAAACTGATCATCAGCGAAGATAAGGTAGAAATGGACTGGAATACACTCACAGAACTGGATTCCTATTATCACTTTGAGGACAACGAAATCAACCAGTTTGGAGATAAATATGTCTATACCTATTGTACAAACTGGAATGTTACCCCTCAAGGTAAACCAAACCCTTACATTGTATATGGAAACGTATCCATCGTAGGTTATGTTTCAGACGATCCGCTCAAAGTAACATCTGATCCTGAAAACTGGCAGGAGGGTGATCCCAAATTTATTGGCAAAATCCTAAACAATCCTGGAGAAGAATTATTTGATGAGTACTACAACAACCACCATCATATGTTTGAATTCAAAGATAAGTATTACATGCTCTATCACACAACCGCTTTGGATCAGTTCTTATACAAAGATGATTATGCTGGAAAGACCGGTTCAGATGGGAAGCCTTTAAAATCTTTATCCTATAGAAATCTGCATATTGATGAGATCAAAGTGGATGTTGAGAGCGACGAACCTACCATCGATGTCAAACCATCTTATGCCGGTCCAGAACAGGTTGGAACCTTCAATCCATACCAGACAATCAATGCGACGACACAGAGCCATCAGGGCGGTATCTCCACTAAGCAGCTGGAAGACGGCAGAGTTGTACTTGATAAAATCGATACCGGTGACTGGACCAGGATCGACGGTGTTGACTTTGGTTCAAACAGCACAATGAACATAAAAATAGATGCTTCCGTTGCTTCCACTACAACTCAGGGTTCCATCGAAGTATATCTGGATGAAGCACTGACGGGAACAAAGATTGCAACAATTCCTTTGAAAGAAACAGGCGCAGATAATTACGAAACTCTTTCAGCAGATTTTGGTAATATTACAGGTATTCATAATGTATACTTTGTGTTCCGTGGTACGGATTATCGCGTAGCTTCCTGGACATTTTCACAAGTGCCAGCACCAGAAGCTCCAGCGACGCCGGCTCCAAGCACCCCGGCTCCAGCTCCAACACCAACTGCTGCACCTGCTCCGACACCAACTATCACTCCTTCTGTAGATAAGGTTTCTGTAGCAAAACCTGCGATCAAGAGCGTAAAAAATGTGAAAGGCAAAAAGGCCAAAGTAACATTGAAGAAAAAGGTTAAAGATGCAAATGGATATGAGATCCGTTATTCATTAAAGAAGACAATGAAATCTGCGAAAAAAGTAACCATCAAAAAAGCAAATACTTTGACCGCTACCATCAGCAAACTTAAGAAGTCCAAAACCTATTATGTTCAAGCAAGAGCATATAAGACGGTAAATGGCAAAAAGTATTACAGCAGCTGGAGTGGAAAGAAAAACGTTAAGATTAAAAAATAGTTTTTATTCTTTCTAAACAATAAAAGGGTATCCCATAAGTCATAACATAACTTATGGGATACCCTTTTTGTCATTATAAACGAGAAAATTCTTACAAATATCTATAGTCAGCCAAGGGAATCCTCCTGCAGCTTATCAAACTTCTCCATACATTCTTCCACAGAGGCTCCCTTTAACAGATCCCTTACAATGTTACATGTATTTCCCCACTGTTCCACTTTCATACTGGCATTGGATCCCAGGACGTATGTGCCCTCATTTACCTTATTCTTAAGGGGCTTGAGTGCATCGATGCAGTCCACCTCCACATTTTTAGAGGGAGAAATAACCTTATTGGTCTCTGAATACGTCTTTAGCTGCTCATCGGAAAGTATGATATTCAGAACCTCCTTCGTAGCTTTCAGATTACGGGCTTCGGCAAGGACACCATATCCCGTCATAGAGATCACCGGCATCTGACCGCGATGGCTTGGGAACCCGATCACCTGCAGATTAAAGTCCACTTTGCCATAAGCAGTCTCTGTGTTGGCAGCTCCCCAGTAAGCCATGACAATAGGCGTCTTCTGGGCTCTGAAATCTGCCCCCTCACCGTCGATGGCCTCATAGGTATACGCTTTTTCTGCATCGACATATCCCGCATCGATCAATTTTTTTAAATACTCAAAACCTGGGCGCATATAATCCCTTAATTTCTTTTCACCACGGTTGATCGCGGCAATTTCCTCATCCGTATGTTCTCCATTATAAAGATCCGCATAAGCCTGTGCAAGAACAAAGCACTCCAGCCACCAGCGGTTTGCTCCAATCGGTGTCTCAATCCCGTTTTCTTTAAATACACGGCAGCACTCCATCAGTTCCTCTGGCGTATCCGGCAGCTTCAGACCATATTGGTCAAACATATCTTTGTTCACAAACAGACCGTGGACTACCACTTCCTGGGGGATTGCCACCAGCTTTCCGTTAACGGTATTCGCCACCTTTACTACATCTCTCAGATTTTTTGCACTGTCCAGCACCGATAAATCAGCCAGTCTCCCCTCATTTCCCAGCACCTGGATCGTATCCGGATTTAATAAATACAGATCATCCATATTGTTTCGTGCCCGGTCCAGCGTTACTTCATCATAGGTCTTTTCCTTATAATTCTCCGCAGTATAAGTTCTGTATTCCACCGTAAGACCAAGTTTCTTTTCCGCTTCGCAGATAGTGATATCAAACGCTGTTCTTGCAATATTGTCCGCATCGGGATTGGTTTTTTCCATGGGACCAAAGAGATTTACTGCCTTCACTCCATTCTCCCGGTCACTTACCAGATTTTCATCGGGATCCCTCTGCTTTGTACATGCCGCCATCGTAAATACCGTAACTCCCACAAGGAATGTAGCAGTTAACCTTTTGAACTTCTTCTCAACACAGCTTATCATCCCACTCTCCCTCTCTACTTCAAATATTTCCCCAATGTCTTTTTGATCGATTCCATATCAATTGGCTTAGCGATATGTGCATTCATCCCTGCCGCCAAGGCATCTTTCACATCCTCTGCAAAAGCATTTGCCGTCATCGCAATGATCGGGATTGTTTTTGCATCCTCCCTCTCCAGCGCCCGGATCGCCCTGGTTGCCTCATATCCGTTCATCACCGGCATCTGAACATCCATCAGATTGGCATCTAATTCGTCTTTTTCTGCACGGGAGAAACGCTCCAATGCCAGCTCGCCATTCTCCGCGATTTCACAGGCAGCCCCTTCTACGCTCTATACCTCCGATAAAATCTCCGAATTGATCTCATTGTACTCTGCCACCAGGAAATTCCGCCCTTCCAGACTGTAGTCCTG
>CAMXSH010000054.1 GCA_947246475.1 uncultured Roseburia sp. | reverse complement strand
CATGGCAAGGCTTGTTTTTCCCACTCCTGGAATATCATCCAGTAAAATATGCCCTTCTGCAAGAATTGCTGCCAGGATCATCTCCTTTTCTTCAGCTTTTCCTTTGATCACCTTTCCTACTTCATCTAATATTTTTTCCAGCTTGTTCTGCATCATTTACTTCCCTTCTCCTTTTATCGATCTGATATCTGCCAGTTTACCGGGTCTGTCCCATGCTGCTCCAAAAACGCATTGGTCTGACTAAAAGGACGGCTTCCAAAAAATCCCCGGTACGCGGACAGTGGACTTGGATGTGGCGCCTTTAGGATCAAATGGTTTGGATTGTCCAGCATTTTTGCCTTTTCCTGCGCCGGTTTCCCCCAGAGAATAAATACTACCGGCCGATTGATCTCATTTACTTTCCTGATCACTGCATTGGTAAATTCTTCCCAGCCCACACCCCGGTGAGACATCGGTTTATGAGCCTGTACCGTAAGCACCGTATTCAACAGAAGTACCCCCTGCTCTGCCCATTCATTCAAATACCCGTTATTTGGAATCTGGCACCCCAGATCATCATGTAGCTCCTGATAAATATTTACAAGAGAGGGCGGGATGTCCACTCCCGGCTTCACGGAAAAACAGAGTCCGTGAGCCTGTCCAGGATTGTGATACGGATCCTGTCCGATTATAACCACTTTTACTTTTTCCAGCGGAGTCAGGTGAAATGCATTAAAAATGTCTCCCGCCTTCGGATATACTGGCACTTTTGCATATTCCTGCCGGATAAATAAAAACAGATTCTTATAATATTCTTTTGTAAATTCTTCAGAAAGGGCTTTTTCCCATTCTCCTGTCAATCCTGCCATCCTTTTCTCCTTTGCTTGATTCTAAAGCCTGACACTGATCTTTTGTTGTGACAAATATTGTTTCAGATCCTTGATCTGAAGTTCATTAAAATGAAACAGGGACGCCGCCAGCACAGCATCCGCCTTTCCCTCTGTCAATGCCTCCAGAAAATGTTCTTTTTTCCCAGCCCCTCCAGAAGCAATCACAGGGATAGACACATTTTCAGAGATCGTCCGTGTCAGTTCGACATCATATCCATCCTTTGTGCCGTCACAATCCATACTTGTGAGAAGGATTTCCCCGGCGCCAAGATGTTCTGCCTTTATCGCCCACTCCACAGCGTCAATCCCCATATCTACACGCCCTCCATTTTTATAAATGGTCCATCCGCTTCCTTCTTTTTTTCGTTTTGCATCGATGGCAACCACAACGCACTGGCTGCCAAATTTATCCGCCGCCTCAGAAATAAGCTCTGGATTCAGGATCGCCGCAGAGTTCACGGATACCTTATCAGCCCCCTCACGCAGTATCATTTTAAAATCCTCTATGGTCCGTATCCCTCCCCCCACAGTAAAAGGGATAAATACGGTCTCTGCCACTTTTCTAACCATATTTACTTTAATAGCCCTGGCATCGCTCGAAGCAGTAATATCAAGGAAAACCAGTTCATCCGCCCCCGCCTTATCATAAACTGCTGCTACCGACACAGGATCCCCGGCATCCCGGAGATCCACAAAGTTTGTTCCCTTCACAACCCGTCCGTCTTTCACATCCAGACAGGGGATAACTCGTTTTGTAAACATCTGTGCCACCATTCCTTTCTCTGAAACCAGCCATCTTTCTCATCTGCACCAAATTGAAATATCCTAGAGATCAATAAAATTTTTCAAGATCTGAAGACCCACTTCCCCGCTCTTTTCCGGATGAAACTGGGTGGCAAACACATTGCCATGCTCTGCTGCGGCATGGATTTTTACCACATAATCCGTCGTCGCCGCTACATCTTCTGTTCTTTCTGCTCTCAGATAATACGAATGGACAAAATATACATAAGAATTTTGTGGAATTCCTTTAAACAATCTGGATTTCGGATTGATCTGAATGGAATTCCACCCCATATGAGGAATCTTAATCCCCTCCTGATCAGGAATCTTCACGATCTTTCCGGGAAGAAGAGACAGCCCCTCTGCATCTGTACATTCTTCGCTGCTCTGAAAAAATAACTGCAGCCCCAGGCAGATGCCGAAAATCGGCGTCTCCCCGGCAGCAATATTTCGCAGAACTTCCACTAGATCATACTGACGCATCTTTCCCATAGCATCTCCAAAAGCACCCACTCCTGGCACAATAACCTTATCTGCCCGGTTCAAGATCCCAGCATCTCTGGTCAACACCGGTTCCTCTCCCAGATACTGTAATGCCTTCTCAACACTTTTGATATTTCCAGCGTCATAATCAACAATCGCTATCATCCTGTTTTCCTCCAAACTATGCTCCTGTAATCTGCTGAAGCCTCTGAGTATACTGTGCCTGATCTGGGATCGCAAGAAGCTCACTGACCTCTTTTTCTCCTATGGCAAAATTCTCACTGAGCCCAGCCAGAAGCTCACTTTTCAGTTTTTCATATGCAGGCTGGATCTGCAGTTCCTGTGCCTCCGAAACATTCTCCTCATACAACTTCATGCCTTTTAACAGTGAATCCAGCGCCTCTACCTTCATCCCCATGGTATTGTAATTAGAGAAGGAGCGGACCTCCTTTTGAAGCTGACAGCAGATACGGATCCTGCGGTACAGTGTCTCGTCCTTTTCTTTCAGCTTCACACTGTTGATGGCATCGTATGCCCGGATATAATCCTCGTTGGCAAAATAATTCTCTGCATTACTAAGATTACTTCTGCGTCCCAGCATATTTGTCCCCAGGACGACAATCAATCCGATGGTTACAAACAAAATGACCACAATGGAGGCGCCCACAGGATTGATCTTGCCCACCACTTCTGTCTCCTGGGCGGCTCTTGCCAGACGCTCTTCTTTTTTGCGTTTCTTTTCCTCTGCCTTTTTCGCCGCCTGTTCCGCCTTCAGCTGCTTTTTATGTTCTTTTTTCTCCTGGGCAGCCTGTGCCTTTTCCTCTTTTGTCACTTCTGCCTGCTGTTTCTTTTCTGCCTTCTTTTCTTCTTTCTTCTGCTTTAGCTCTGCCTCTCTCTGGCGCTCTTTTTCTTCTTCATCCGCCGTTGAATCTGTGATCACATTGCCAAATATCCTCTGAAAGAATCCCGGCCCCTTTTTCTCCTTCCTGGCAACCGGCTCGGCTGCTGGAACAGAAGATACGCCTTTCTCCTCCTGATCCATGAGACCACTCATATCATCCATGGCGAAAACGTCGTCTCCCACTCCCTCTTCTTCCTTTTCGTTTTCGCTGTAACCAACTGCTGCCAAGGCATCCTGGAAAATATCGTCAACAGCCAGAGAATCCTCTGAAACCGATACATCTTCTTCTGGCTGGAGTTCTTCTGAAAAATCCTGAAAAAGATCCGCAGATAAGTCGATAAACGAATCCTCCACCCCGGTCTCCTCCTCTGGTTCTGCTGGCTGTTCCGGAATATCAGGTATATCGATACCGCCAAAGTCATCTGTCTCCTCTGACTCTTCTATCCCTTCCTCCATGAAACTATCGATGGAGAAAGGAACATCGTCTTCCTGTGCCTGGGGTTCTTCTTCCTGTTCTTCCGGCAGCTCTACTTGTTCTTCCAGTGGCTCTTCCTGTTCTTCCGGTGCCCCTTCCTGTTCTTCCAGTGGCTCTTCCTGTTCTTCTGGTATCTCTTCCTGTTCTTCTGGTATCTCTTCCTGTTCTTCCGGCAGCTCCTCTTGTCCGTTGACCTCATCTGCCAAAAAATCCTCCGCCATAACAGGGTCTGCCATAACGTCTTCTAAATCTGTGTCGTCAACAAGCGCCTCAACGCTGTCCAGATCTGGCAGCATAGCTTCCGGAACCTCATCATCTGACGCTTCTGGCTCCGGTTCATCCGGGTCAACCCCGAGATCCGCCAAAAGACCAAACAGCTCATCCATATCCTCTTCGGGATTCTCGGAAAGCTCTAATGCACCGTCCATATCTGGAAGATCATTCAGGATGGCAATGGCATCCTCCAGAGTTTTATCTCCTGAGGAATCCCCCTGATCTGATTTTGAAACGGCAGGATCCGCCTGATCAGACTGTGCTGGCGATTCCGATGTCTCCTCCCAGTCCGGTGCAACTGTATTCAAAAGTGTATCCAGATAATTTTCTCCCTCTTTTTCTGAACTTGCCATAATTACCCTCATTTCTGCGCTGCATTTTTCAAATATTGCTTCTTAAACGGCAAATTTTAAGTAATCGCCAGTTTGGCGCAATGCCAAAGAAACCAAAACTTAGATTATGTTTTGCCGGCTTGTGCTGGCAGCACTCAGTCACAAACCTTCAAAAAAAACTGCGTCTGGCAAATAAACAAACGCAGCTTTTCCTTTTCTAACAAATTCTTTTAGTTTAACAACACCGATATAAATCCGCCTCAGGTTATCAAACTAATTTATCAACAGGTCAAGCTGTCTTACTAGTCTTCCAATCTCAGGTTTTGACAGCTGTGCATCTACACCCAGTGCCTCTCCCTTTCGTTTCATTTCTTCGTTTACCAAAGATGAGAAAATCACAACAGGAAGCCCCTCAAATCTAGAATCTGTCTTGATCAGTTTAGCAAGCCGGTGTCCATCCATCTGAGGCATCTCAATATCTGTGATGACACAGGAAATGTCCACACCAACTTTACCTCCGTCCTTGATCATACGATCAAGGGTATTCCATGCATCCTGTCCATTGGTCGTTGGAATCAGATGATCATAGCCTGCACGGGTCAGACATTTCTTGAGCATCTCCAGCAGGAGCGGTGAATCCTCCGCCAGAAGAATTGTGCAGTCGCGTCTGGAGCGTTCTCCCAATCCCTCGATCTCTGACAATTTAAGTCCCGTTTCCGGATTGATCTCTGCCACGATCTTCTCAAAATCAAGAACAATTATGATTTTTCCTGCCACCTTGGCGATTCCAGTCGCCACACCCTTCCCGGAGGCAGCGATAGTAGAATCTGGTTTAGCAATATCTTCCCAGGAAACCCGGTGAATTCCCAAAACCTTCTGAACATGGAATGCTGTGTGGAGTCGGTTAAAGTTCGTAATTATGTACATATCTCCTGACATATCCCCTGTCGGCGGCAGTCCCAGCGCCTTTGATAAATCCACCACCGTCATAAGCATATCCCGTGGCATAAATATCCCCTCTATAAACTCATGGGCATTTGGCACAGGCGTTGGCGGCTGATATGGACACAGCTCGCGGATCTTAGCCACATTTATTCCATAATGCTGATTTCCCACAACAAACTCTAAAAGTTCTAACTCATTCGTACCACTCTCTAACAATATCCCCGTATCATTAAATGTTTCCTCAGCCAAAATAATCTCCTCCTTTTATTATAGAAAATCTGTAACCACCTGCCAGGAAACAGTCTCCAGGCAAAAAGCCACAAGATCACTGCAGATCCTCAGTTTCTACGTAATCTGAATATTCGGAAGCATCCAGACCCATCGTATGTACCGTCCGTACTTTACGTCTCTCCATCTCTGCTGTCTGGAGAATAAATTCCTTCACTTCGGAGGAATTGCGGATATGCACAAGCATCAGCTTGGAATCTGTCACATCGCTGGAATAGCAGATGACTGTTCCCAGCCCGAATATCCGCTCTATAAGTCCTCTGACCAATGTCACATCCTGAACTTTATACATAAGGGTATCGTCTTCTACTGTTTTCAATAACCCCTTTTTTATATTGATCTTTTTTTCCGTCAATGTATATGTAGTAAATGACAGCGGCAGTCCAAAAAACAAACTTCTTTTTCTCTCTTTATACTCTTCTTTAAAATCCATGTCGCCCTTCCTTCTTCTGCAGAACTACTATTTTAAACGAATCTCTGTCTCACATTTCCCCTCATCCCGTACAGTAACTTTTGCAGAACCCGGATTTTTGGCTTTCTCCGGAACCCGGAAAACCACCGCCGCTTTTTTTGATGCGCCAGGCGGGATCGTCGTTTTCAGAAAATTCATGCCTCCATTTTCAAAAAATGAAGGATGCGCCTGATATTCGCTGCCATCTACATTAAGCAGATATTTAATCCCTCGCTTTGACAAATCCACTTTCAGTGGCTTTTTCGTAGTATTACTCACCTGGAAATTGACGATATAAAGCCATTCCCCTTTATGGGCTGCAATCTGGTTGGTATATTTACTACAGGACTTAAAAGACACATACTTGGCTTTCATCCCAGAAACCTGATAGAGATCGTCCAGGGAAACCTGATTTAACGCCGGTTCCGACTCTGCTCCTTCTGCCTGGGGCAACTCCGGGGTATTTTCCGGCGCTTCTGTCGCCTGTGGCTGCTGGGTCGCTTTAGGTACTATGGGATTTTCCTGCTTCTCCAGCCTCCTTTTATAGTTTTCTGCATGCTGGAGCACGATCCCCGCCGAATACTCCGCAATGATATCCTGCTTTTCTTCTGTCATTTCCCTCGCCTGAACACATCCTGCCAGCGTAAGCATAACCAGACAAAGGCAAACTGAAAGAATACATTTTCTGTTGCTCATCTTCCCCTCCTGTGAATTCTTTGTCTTCAATATTAATATCTATATCTTATCACATATGGAAAAAAACTTCAATCAATTTTCCGCCTTTTCATCCAATTCAAACCAAAATTCTACCCCATTGTCATAATTTCTCACCCCGTACTGCTGATTGTGGGCCTCCATGATGGCTTTTACGATAGAAAGTCCAATTCCATTACCACCATATTCACGGGTTCTGGCTTTGTCTACCTTGTAAAATTTGCCCCAGATCTTATCCAGTTCCTCCTCCGGGATCTTTTCACCTGTATTAAATACGCTGATCCTCACTTTTCCCTCTTCCTCAGACATTTTGATCTCTATGATCCGCTCGCCGTCAATATGGTTTACCGCATTGCTCACGTAGTTCATAATGACCTCTTCTGTCATGTATTCATCCGCCCAGACATAAGTCGGCTCTCCCTCTTGAAAGGACAGGGTAATATCTTTTTGTTTGAATAGGATATCCGAAGCAGAGATGACCGACTTGATGATCTCCTGTACATCAAAATGCTCCAGGTGAACCTGCCCATTTCCAAACTCCAACTGGTTCAGGCTTAGAAGTTTTTTCACCATCTTGTTCATCTTATCCGCTTCGTCCACGATCACCTCACAATAAAATTCACGGCTCTCCGGATCCTCATTTACATTTTCCTGCAGCCCCTCGGCATATCCCTGGATCAGGGCGATAGGAGTCTTCAGCTCATGGGAAACATTTGCCAGAAATTCCCTGCGCATCTCCTCCTGCTCCGAACGCCGCTGAAGATCCAGCTGGAGCTCATTATTTGCTGTTTTTAGCTCGGATATGGTCTCCTGCAGCCGGTCCGACATGGAGTTCATGCTGTGCCCCAGTACTCCGATCTCATCTTTCCTGTCTTCTTCATAGCGTACATTGAAGTTCAGATCCTCCATCTTCTGCGCCAGTCTTGCCAGAGCGAGAATCGGCTTTGTATAACGGTTGCTCACATAGATCATGATCAAAATGCATAGGATGACCACAGCGGCTCCGGCATAGGCAAGAAATTCGTTGGAGATCGCAGCACTTTCACGGATGCTTTGATAGTTAGAGCGGACATAGATCCAGTAATCTCCCCCGATGCCGCCTACCAGCTCGATATAATTAGAATCCATCCGCTCATCATACACTTTAAAAAGCTCATATTGGGTTGTTTTTTTCAAAAGCTGGTAATTGTCATCGAAAACATCACCCAGCTGCTTAAAAAGAACATATTTGCTCAGCTGGCTGCGGTTCAGTTCCTGCATCCTCCCACTCATACTTGGATACAGATAAGAAACTTCACTGATCATCCCACTGTCAACCTTTACCTTGATCTCCATGATATACAGACTGACCCCGATATTGGCGCTGATTTTATCCACCGCATCATACATCTCCACCTGCTGCTCTGAGGAACTGTTTTTCCAGTCTGTCTCTTCAAAAAGTTCTTCCACCTGGGAATATACGTTATTCATCTGTTTTATTTTAGAACTCTCATAATAACCCGGAAGCAGAAACAGATTCATGATCCAGCAGATCACAATGCTCAGGATAAGCATGCCTGCGGATATGAATACCAGTCTGGTCCGAAGAGACTGTTTCATAAAAAATCAGCTCCTCTCCTGCCTGTCAGCTGGGACAGGATCCATTCCCAATGTTTTATATATAGCCGCATTATATCTCAAATTTGTACCCCATTCCCCATATTGTTTTAATGTATTTACCGCATTTATCTCCCATCTTGCTCCGCAGTTTTTTTACATGGGTATCAATGGTTCTGGCGTCTCCAAAATAATCGTAATCCCACACATGATTCAGGATTCTCTCCCTCGAGAGGGCGATATCCTTATTTTCCATGAAATACGCCAACAGCTCGAACTCCTTAAAACTAAGATCCACCTTTTCACCATCTATCAGAACCTCATGAGCCGAACGGTTCAGGGAAATCCCGCCATATTCAATCACATCCTCTGAAGATGCATTGGCACGCCGCAGGATCGCCAGCACTCTTGCCACCAGAATCTTCGGGCTGAATGGTTTGGATATATATTCGTCCACTCCCAGTTCAAAGCCCCGGAGTTCATCATTTTCTGAGCCCCTCGCCGTAAGCATGATGATCGGTACCCTGGAATACTGACGGATCTCCCGGCAGACCTGCCACCCATCCATCTTCGGCATCATTACGTCCAGGATCACCAAAGCAATATCCTTTTCCTGTAGAAAAAGATCCACTGCCTCCTCCCCATCACCGGCTTCCAGTACCGTAAAATCTTCCCGGACAAGAAAATCTTTTACCAGCTTCCGCATTCTCTTCTCATCATCCACAACAAGTATCTTCTGCCCCAGCATAATGCCTGTCTCCTTTCCTTGATATCTATGGACTCTGGTCCAGCGCGTCCTCCCGTGCTTTCAGCTCTTTTTCCCAGCCCTCATATTTTTGGATCAGTTCTTCTTCCATCTTCGCCTTATAATCCGTAAAATAAGTAAACACGGAATACTCGCTTTTAAAATCGATAACGATAATCGCGATCACCAGCACCACCAGCGCCGCTAATACAAATTTTAATTTTCTATTTAACAGTCTCTGTCCCTCATATAAGCGCTCAAACCTGGAAAGTTCCCGGAGCCGCCCGGGAGAGTAGCCTGCTGGCGCTGTGCTCCCGCCGGAAGGGTTTTGTCCTCCGCCATCCCCGGTCCGAATGGGAATCTCTGGAAGTTCCTCTTCTGGCAACGCATTTGTTTTTAAAGCGATGATACGCAGCTCTCTTAAAAAAGAATGTCCCACCGCTGTCATAAATACTTCCTCTTCCAAAGCTTTCTGATACACTTTCAAAGCAATCTTTCCGTTGGTCAGTTTATATTTTTTTCGCATCGTCCCGACCAGCCTGGCCTCCATCTGTGCCCGCTCATAGACCGCCTTATTTTCAAAACTAAAGTGCTCCACTACATATTTTTCAGACATGTTATCTCCTCATCTGCCCACATCACCTATACCAGGTTACATTTCTTTGGACTGTTCTCCCACATATTCCCTGACACGCTCAACCAGGACATCATCCTTAGGACGGCTGCCCTGATCTTTCTTGTATTCCTTTTCCAGTTCCTCAAGGGATTTTTCCTCATCGCCTTCTTCATAGCCAAGCAGCTCACGCAGAGTCTGCATATAATAGGTATCATCCAGTGTAATCCCCTCTCTGGCGGCGATGGTCTTAGCAATCATATAATCTGCTACTGTATCCTGGGCAATCTCACTGATCCCATCCTCTCCCATGCCAAAACTCTCCAAAAGCTCTTCCACTGTCGTCCCTGACAACTCGGCAAAGTTTTTATACATATTCGTAACATCTTCTGTGCTTCTGGTCAGCATGACTTCCGATACAGAGGTGATCTCCGTCTCCTCTTTCAGAGAATCCCATACAAGATCCCCCTTGTTTTCCTGATTGTCTTTCAGCTGTAATTGCTTTTCATATTCATAGTATTCGTCAATGGTCTTGTATTTTCCCTCGGAAAGCTGCTGGGCAGTCTTATCACTGAACCTGCTATTTACCTTGATCAAAAACTGAACCTTCTTTCCTGCCAGTTCCCCATCGTCATAATCTTTCGGAAAGGTACAGTCCACCGTCTTCTCTTCTCCTTTTTTTATACCGATAATTCCTTTTTCAAAGTCATCGATATATTCACCCTTGCCGATCCTTACATAAGCATCTTCTCCAGAGGCATCTTCCAGAGCTTTCCCGTCAAGGCTGGCAGCAAAATCAATATTTACCAGTTCTCCATCCTTCACGATTCCGTCATCATCTTCTAACTCTTCTTCTGCTTCCGCAATCATCCCCGAATAAACATCATCCTGTTCCGGCTGCACTTCTGCCTCCAGTCCCTTATACTCTCCCAGCTTCATAAATCCGGCCTTTTCAAAATCGTACACTTCCCCGTCTTTGAGCTGGTCTGCCTCTGTGCTTTCTCCAGTATCCTTGGCTGAATCCGCTGTCTGCCCCTTTTTATCAGACTCTGTGCGGCTCAGGTCACTGTAGATCATCACACCCATACCGCCTATCAGCGCTCCTCCCAGAAGAGCACACACTATACAGATAATTATTATTTTTTTACTATTTCCTTTATTCATCGTTTCCTCCATTTTAATGAGCCCAGAGACTCCTGATTATTATTTCATACCGATTGTAGCACAAAAATGTGAAAAAAAAAAGAAAAGACCTCTGATTTTCTAAAATAGTATGGTAAAATAGTATCATCAGAAAAAAATTGAAAAGGGGAGAAAGATTAATGATTCAAACAATTATTTTTGATGTGGGAGATGTTCTTCTGGAATACCGCTGGATTGAAATGCTTACAGACTATGGATTATCTGAGAAAGAAGCATCTGTCATCGGGGAAACGATGTTTGCCGATCCGCTTTGGGATGAACTGGATCTTGGAATCCGTTCCCGTACAGATATTATCCAGGATTATGAACAAAAATATCCACAATACAAAGATGAGATCTCCTGGTTCCTGAACCACGGAGAGTACATGCACGTACCGAGAAAGGATGTGTGGAAAAAGGTTCACCAGCTGAAAGAAAAAGGTTATCATATCTATCTGCTGTCCAACTATTCCGAGGACCTGTTCCGCAAGCATACAGCTGACGCCGATTTTATGAAGGATATTGACGGAATGGTGGTATCCTGGCAGATCCATAAGACCAAACCCTCCCCTGATATTTATCTGCACTTGTTGGAAACCTATGGGCTGACTCCCTCAGAGTGTATCTTTTTTGATGACCGCCCCGCCAACACAGAGGCTGCCAGAAAACTAGGCATCCAGGCGGTGACGATCACTTCCAGGGATGTCCTCATGGCAGAACTGGAGAAACTATGAACACGATGGATGATATTCGCACCGTGAAGCTAATGTAAGGAGGCTGATACCCCTATGAAACCATTAAAACCCCTCACCGCCCTGTTTTTGGCTGCATGCATGTTCCTGACCGCCTGCGGCGGCAATCTCACGAACGATCATAACAATGCCGCATCCGAAAGTGCTGTCTCGGGCTCCGCCGTGTCCGGCCAGTCGTTATCGGAAACTGTTGTGCCCATGAAAATGACAGCAAAAACCCCCTACGATTATGGAGAGCAAAATGCTGCCGTATTTACGATCAAAGAAAGCACGTCCCAGGAATATCGTGCCGAAGTCAGCGTCCGCGCAGAGGCAGACGGCGAGATCCCTCAGTTCCACTGGGAGCTTTATCTGGATCTGGCAGATGAGATTAAGGAAATATCCGGCGCCACCATCCTCTCCCACGAAGGAACACGTTATATCATCCGCGGCGATATTCCCAAACATTCTCCCGATGACGGCCTGGATGAAGAATGGAATGATTTCAAAGCCAGTTTTGAGATAACAGTAGCTTACCAGGGTAGCATCAACAAACCAAAATTATGCTTTTTCTCAAAAAAACTATCTCCTTTGTCTGACAAAAAATTCGACTGCCAGCTCATGGATCTGAAAACAAATGGTGGCAATATGACCGGCAAGATCCGTCTCGTAAACCGTTCCGGTGAGAAAATACCCGGATGGGAACTCTGCATAGATTCCAATTTTGAGATAACTGCCTTTGATGACAGCCATACATATAGTGAAATGCAATACTGCATGGACGATGACCACAAAAAAGCATGGAGGCAGCAAATTTGTTCCACAACGGGGAATCTGGATCTGGAAGCAGGCGAAACAAAGGAGATTGCTTTCACTGGAATCTGCCATACAAAGAAACCGGCACTGAAAGAAATTATACTATACGAACAATGCGAAGCAGATGACGATGAAACCTGGTACGAATTAGAAAGTAAATACGGCGGTAGTTATGGAAAAATGGATCAATATCTCCTTGCGGATACTGTTTTCGGCATGGATGTCTTCTTTGTCTTTGATAAGAAAGAAAAGGACAGCTACACAGCGACTGCAGAACTTACCAATGTCGTTCCCTGTGGTTACATACCTTCTTATGAATCAGAAGACGATATTGATGAAGAATTTGATGAAGGAGATGCCATCGCTGACTGGGAAATCTATCTTGAATGCGAGGACAGCATTGAGAGCATAACCGGCGCCGAAATCGTCTCCCATGAAGGAAATGTATATCATATCCGGGCAGAGGATCCAGACAAATGGATCTCCCCCTTTTCCTTTACCACATTTCAGGTAAAGGTATCCTGTCCCGAGGGGATCCACCCGCTGGGAAAAACATATCTGACACGGGCAAAGATACAGAATACGTATGATTCTGAAACGTCAGTAAAGGAAAAAGAATTTACCGTAAACGATACCTTATTAAATAAAGCCGCTGGCACCCGGTGGCTGTCCTACAACGAATTATATTCCCTTTGGTTCGATCCCGATGGATTGGACTATGACGAAGAATGTGACGGATTTTTTGAACGCCAGAAGTGGGGAGAAAAAATGGGGCGGATGCTGAAAGAATAAGAAACGAAACCGAATTTCACCAATTTTACATAAGGAGGAGAATGCTAATGAAACAATTACAACTTTTCACCGCCCTGTTTTTGGCTGCATGCATGTTCCTGACCGCCTGCGGCGGAAGCCTCACGAACGATCATGACAATGCCGCATCCGAAAGTGCTGTCTCGGGTGCCTCCGTGTCCGGCCAGTCCGTAACGGAAGGTGTCTTCCCAACAAAGATGATAGTCAAAACCCCTTACGATTATGAAGAAGATGAAAATAACTATGAAGCGGTATTTACGATTAAAGAAAGCACGTCCCAGGAATACCGTGCCGAGTTCAGTCTCCGCGTGAACCTGGACGATATCTATGAAATCCCCGAATTCCACTGGGAGCTTTATCTGGATCTGGCAGATGAGATCAAGGAAATTTCTGGCGCTTCCATCCTCTCCCACGAAGGAACACATTACATCATCCGCGGTGATATTCCCAAACACTCTCCTGATGATGGAAGGGATGAAGAATGGATGGACGAATATAAACTCAGTTTTAAAATAACAGCCGCTTACCACGGCAAGATCAACGAACCCAGATTCTGCTTTTTTTCAAAGCAGCTGTATTCTCTTGATGACAAAAATTTCGACTGCCAGCTGGTGGATCTAGAAAAAGAAGGCGACAGCCTGGCCGGCAAGATCCGTCTCACAAACCGCTCCGGCGAGAAAATACCCGGCTGGGAGCTGGAAATGGATACAAACTTCAGAATAACCTCTCTCAATGGCAGTGAAGAGGGCTTCTCAAGTCTGGCATATAGTTCATTTGATGATGGCAGCAGCGAATCGTGGCGTCAGAGAATGTGTTCCACAACCAAAAACCTGGATTTGAACGCAGGCGAAACAAAGGAAATCCCTTTCACCGGAATCTGTCATGCAAAGAAACCAATGATGGAGACATTTATACTATACGAACAATACGAGGCCGATAAGGATGATACCTGGTACGCTTTAGAAGATAAATTCGGTGGCAGCTTTGGGAAAATGGATGAATATCTCCTTGCGGATACCGTCTTCGGCATGGATGTCTTTTTTGTCTTTGATGAAAAGAAGAAGGACCACTATACTGCCACTGCAGAACTTACAAATGTTGTTCCTTTTGGTTTCATAGATTCAGAAGAAGAATATGACATTGGACAATCCATCGCTGACTGGGAAATCTATCTCGAATGCGAGGACAACATCGAGAACATAACCGGCGCCGAAATCGTCTCCCATGAAGGAAATGTATATCATATCCGGGCAGAGGATCCAGACAAATGGATCTCCCCCTTTTCCTTTACAACCTTCCAGGTGGAAGTATCCTGTCCAGAGGGAATCCACCCACTGGGAAAAACATATCTGACACGGGCAAAGGTGAAGAATACATATGGTTCTGATACAGCAGTAAAGGAGCAAAAATTCACTATGGATGAAAGCTCTTTCAAAAAAGCCGCCGGCACCCGGTGGCTCTCCTACCGGGACTTTTATGACCCCTGGTACGATACCGATGGATTGGATGATGCTGAAGAATGTGAAGGATTTTTTGAACGCCAGAAATGGGGAAAAAAGATGGGACGGATGCCAAAATAACTAAGTGTCGTGATACCCGGCAACCATGGGTAGCTCGCTTTGCGAGCCACTCCGCCAAAGTATTGCAAAGCAATTCTTGCTCCGCACAAGACGAACTTTTCTATAAAAAAATGAACAGCTGTCCGCTCAACAAAGCAGCTGTTCATCTCTTTTAACCAAAATGGGATTATCAAGGCTTGACTCCAAAAAATATCAGGCTGTCCTGAACTTCAAACGCCAACTTCCTAAATCCCCGTTCCCTCAATATATTGTATCAGAAAACATCGAGGTTTGCAATAAGCAAATTGACGAGTATGGAGAATTGGCAGTGAACCACTTAACGCAAACCCCTAGGGAGTTTAGTGAGGCTGAGTTACAAGAAATCATTTCCTTATATCAAGCCGGTAAGGCTACCCGTGAATTAGGAGAAATGTTCAAAGTCAGTAAAAATACGATTAGCCGTCTTTTGAAAAAGCAAGGAGTAGAAATCACTAGGAGTAAAGCCCAAGCCAGGCTGAATACCAAAAAAGTAATCTCCATGTATGAGGACGGTTATACATCTGCACAAATCGCTAAACAATTCGGCGCAAGTAGGCAGACAATTCTTCAATGTTTAAAGGATCATGGCATCAAGATTAAGAGTAGGTGGGACTATGAGCAAAAATAACCCAACAGCGCCTGCCTGTGGAAAAATCGCGGCGTATCCGCCATTACCGTAAAGAGCTACAGCAACAGCGGATACGCCCATCCCACATAGAACAGGCCTAAGGCGCCTGGGACCGTCCGATACGGTCTCCAAGATTCATCTGATTCGAAACTAGCCGAATAACTTGTTGAGGGCGTCTTGGTGCTTCTTCATTCTGCCTTGGTTCTCCTTATCTCTGGCTAAATAGTCCAAGAGCGTCTTGGTATAACTTTCCCTTACTTTCTTGGCTTGTTCATCGGTATATGTGCCAATGAGACGATCATACTCAATTTTCTGGAAAATTTTCCATCTAACAAAGTCATCGAAATGCGTTCCTTGAATTTCTTGTGGTAATGCGACTCCTTCATGCCTATAGCAGCGACCCTTACATTCCTCACACATTTTGAGCCCTCGTCCTATAGTCTCACTATCACACGTTTCGGTATCCGGAGACATCACACACCAGCTACCACCATCAAATGTCCCATGGCGGATTATACTTTCCAGGCATTCTGCACTCACAGCCATAAAAAACACCTCCTTATATACTGGAGCCAAGCATCTTATAGTACTCTCAAAATATTAAGATACTTGGGCATGCCCAAATTGGTATAATAGTACTACACGTTTACTTTCCCCATTCCATTACAAGTTGGGCAACGTAAACCATTGGATTTAACAGTGTCATAACAAGTGTGGCACTGTTTTGTTGAGTTGGTAGAGATTACCATTCGGACCGAGGGATGTAATAATGTATTAGTCCTCCTTTTTTTGTCATTTGAGCACCAGTTGACGCTTCACGCATCGTAATCCTTACATAAGGCATCTTCAGTTCTCGTTTCTCGGCATCTATTTTTTTAATCTTTTTGTCCATTTTGTGCGGGCGCCTATATCTTGTAGAAACGGACTTGTAGCCTACATAATCATTGTAATTCATTAAGTCTCCATTCGATATCACACTGTATTTTGTATTCCTGTTCAAGGTTCTAACCTTGACCCGTGCCACAGCATGATTCTCAGATGTACTACGAAAATAGTCACAGTCGCCGATATCGAACATGGCGCATATTTTACATGTCGCCGAAGCAAAATCAGCACACTTACCATATGCTTTACTTTCATGCAACGCCTTAAAGGTCGTACGACTACCGTCAAGCGTATAGCGCATTGCGAACTTGCCCCATTTATTTGTTCCAATAGGTAGCATAATTCTCGCCTTCATTGCCTCAGACAACTTATAGAATTTTGTCCTGTGTAGATAACCGCTCAATTCCCGTAGAGAAGCGATAATTTCGTCCAATTTCGTTGGGATGTTCTCTTTAGAAACTTTTTCGCCTGAAACAGTTGCCCCTGTAGTAGCTCCGATAGTAAGCAGGATTTGTATTCTTTCGCTGTCATTGACAGCCTGATTACGAATATTCCCAAGCTCAGAGATTGTTTTGTCAACATAATCAATAAAGAACTTGTAACGTTGCTTGGCAAATTTAATCCCATAGATATATTCTTCGCAGTTTCGTGAGGATACCGTGCAATAGGTATATCCTTTTGCTGTGCTTGTTGACGCCCCACTTAAGATAATCGGGTAGAAATCGCACCGGTACTCGGTGCAGAGTGCCACTTTGTCCATGAGTTTCTCGGCTTTCTTGTGAAAGCTTTTCGTGTTGCCTTTGACGCGCAGTTTGAACTTTTTTCCACGCATGAGTTGTTTGTGAACATGTTTCGCGGTCTTTTGGTTGACCTTTGTGATGGTGATAGTTTTGACCTTGGATTTTGCGAATGCGTTTTGCCCTGAGGACAAAACGCCGATGGCCGTCAGTCCAAGAACCAATATCCATCCCAAACACAGGTTGCGAATAAACTTTTTTGTCTTCATGATAATTTACCTCCTACAAAGATACTACGCAGCGATAATTGTCAGGTGCGTTTCATCAATAGACAGTTATCTATGATTTGTAATCGTGCATAATCTCCAAGTGTCAATGCCTTGCTCTCATCATTGTTTTGTGTCCATTCCAGTTCATCTCACTTCTTCAAAAAACATGCATATAGTATCTTGCTTCGTTTATTTCCAATCCAGTAGTGTGCAGTAGATTTCTGTATGTGTTGTTGTATTCTTTTCCATACGAAGTTTTAATTCATCGGGAGAATTTATTTCCACTTCCACTGGTTCACCACCATTTCGAGATGTGATGCATAGTTTGACATTGCTATCATTAGCCGCTTTAGATAGAAAAGCAATCTTTTCTCCATCTGGGCTGGCGACACCACTCCAGTTATTGCGCGATTTATAACTGTCCGGAATGTATTCAGTAACTATTTTAGAATCGACATCATAGATTACACTGTTTCGGACGATAGAACCACACATAGCCGCTATTTCCTTCGCATTGTATTTGTCCTCCAGACACTTGGTCGCATCCAGCCAATCGGTTACTGCTATATTGTCAACAGTATCAAAAAGGGCATATATATCTCTTGTATCCCATTGTTCTGGTGCCATCTCTATTGGGAAATCTCCCTCTGGATCGCCTTTTACTGTAGCATTTTCTTGAAGATTATTTGGATTAAGCGAAACATACGCCCATGTATTACTGATTTTGAATGTTAATTTTCCGTCCCATATAAAACCCGTAAAGCCAGTCCTGTCATACTGTATTTCCGGTTGCATGCCAAGAGACATATCATCACCATAAAGCCCTTTTCTTATTACTTCATCTGCGTTTTCCCATATATTAAGATAATTTCCCTCTGTATCAATACAATCTACATAGGCAGTTTTATCCTTGGATGATTCTTTTATGATTACCCTCTTACGGTAATCATCGGAAAACAGATGGCGGAAGTTGGCATACCCGATGGCATCCTCCAGTCTGACATACTTGTCTGATTCTTTTTGGTTAATGGGGAACTTGGCAATCTGATGAACTTTGCCGGTGTCTGGGTCGATACTGATAATGGTTTCATAAACAATGTCATTTTCTTGCTGTTCATGAAGCATTGCAATGATTTCCGTTGTTTCGGCACCAGAAACATCCTCAACACCATATTCCTCTTTGCTTCCTAAAGTTTTCTCTAAGTTTTTCTTGAAGATGATTGTTGGCAAAACAACAGACAATATGATTGCAATAACCGAAAGCGCTGTCAGCGTGATTACACCCCAGAGTGCTCCCTTTCCAGCTGATTTTGCTCTGAGTGGTGTTTGTTCTCGCCAAACTAAATATAAAACCAGACCGACAACAGGCAGGAAGAATCCCAGTATCTTATAGCCAAAAGATGGTGCATCTGCCGCTTTCGCAACATTTTGCGATGCCGCCGGAATATGTTGCACAGAATTATTGCCCTCTGAAGCATTGGCGTTCATTAAGGGCTGGCCACAGTTGGCACAGAACTGTGCCTGATCCGAACACTTTGCTCCACAATTCATACAATACATAATTTTCTCCTCCTGACAAATAAGCTATTTGTAAAAATACACCGACTTTCCACCCCATGCATAATAACTGACTTTTGGAATAATCTGGATTTTAAGGGTATTTTCATCAACTTCCCAAACGGCGAGCTCACATTGCCTGCCCATACTGTCAGCCTCATATTGTGTAACAGGACTGCCACCAGCAGAAGCTCCTTCCCTAAACTCACAGGAATACTTGCCATTACTCCATTTTTTGTATATTCCTTGGTATGTTTCCATATATCCGCTTCCAGAATTAACAGCAGAAAAATATCCGTTCTTATCAAATGTAATCTGCTGTATCGGAAAATACTCTCCTGTCTGATATGTGCCAGACAAATCATGTCTGCTTTCTATAAATATACTTGCAGCTGCTACAATCATGACAAAAATCCCCAAGTATACACCAATAATAAAAATTGGCATGATGCCTGGAAATGTATTTTTTATTTTCTGTGGCACCAGATATCCGGCAGCATTATTTATTCTTTGCAAAAAATCTGTCTGTCCCTGTTTCCTCGCTTTAGAAAAGATAGGAAAGGGCGGATTGCCACAATTGGGGCAGAAATTTGCTTCATCTGGCAATGCTTTTCCACAATTTTCGCAATACATTGTAACGTATCCCCCTATATGTCCTTTATTCTGCTTGCCATATAATGCATACACTATCAAAAACAAGCCTAAAACCGTTTAATTTGTAAGAATGTAACACAATGTGTATTCTGTTACATTCTGGTAAAATGTTTTGCCAGAAATCCTTGGAAAGTGCCGATTTATCGATAAAAATCAATACCAAAACAAAGAAATAAGATGTGATTTTCTAGATTTTGTTACAAAAATTGTTTTTGACTTAGAGAAATATTAGGGCAAACCTCAAATGAGACCAATTTTTTCTTGAATCTTATAGATTTTAATGTTAAAATAGGTAACAGAATACACAAAATGTTACAAGTGTCCTCTTGCTCTTGATAGGTTATACTTAGTTCTATCAAAGACAAGGGGGCTTTTTATTATGGCAGCAACAGAACCAATTAGAAGTAAGAAACAGTTAAGGGAATTAGCGGGTTATTTTCTGGAAAAGGGACAGATCCGGAATTATACGCTAGTTGTTATGGGAATGTATACCGTGCTGAGAATCAGTGATTTACTAAGATTAACATGGTCAGATGTTTATGATGAGGAGCGGCAGACCTTCCGTAATGAGATCACAGTTATCGAGAAAAAGACTAAGAAACAAAAAACGATTGCCCTGAACAAGCATATTTTAGGTGCACTACGCCAACTCTATCTCCATCGCCGGGGAGAGTTTATCTTTGCTAACAACCGCAAAGAACCAAAAGCAATCAGCCGGGTGCAAGCATGGCGGATTATTCATGCTGCAGTAGTAGAACTGGGGATCACTGGAAAGATTGCTTGCCATTCCTTGCGTAAAACATGGGGTTACCATGCCGTTAAGGATGGAAATGTATCACTGGCGGTCATCGTAGACATCTATAACCATAGCAATTACGAGATTACCAAATGCTACCTTGGGATCACGCAAGACGAGCGGAATGAGGCATACATGGGGATGGAGCTCATATGAATACTTTGTGCGCAGCGGGTATTTTTATCTACCTAATGTGAAGATACTTAGTCTTTCAGGGCAAGATGGTTACCTATGGTCATCTCGTGCAATGTCCAACTCTGGTAGTGCCCATAATCTTGCCTTTAATTCTGGCGGGGTATATCCGTCCGGTAATTTCTATCTCCGTTATCTCGGCTTCTCCCTCCGCTGCC
>CAMXSH010000053.1 GCA_947246475.1 uncultured Roseburia sp. | reverse complement strand
TCCTCCATATTGAAGTGCTATTTTTCCTGTGTACGAAGTTTGTTCCAGATAAATCGGCAGATGCCATAACAAAGATATCCCAGTACGACGCCAATCGTATTTAGAAACAGGTCATCTACATCAAAACATCCAACCTTCGTCACCAGCTGTACGGTCTCCACCGCAAGACTGAACAAAAAGCCGAGAAGGGATATCTTCAAAAAATCCAAAAAATATCCACGGCGCCTTTTCTCCAGGCTTGGCACAAAAAAACCAAAGGGCATGAACACTACCACATTTCCCACCAGATTGATCATAACGAAATCAAATCCCAGGATATCCCGGTGGCGGATGTACCGGGTGATCTCCCGGAACAACACGAGATTGTACTGATAATCGGTGTAATGGGTAGTGCGCCCATATTCTTCACTGAAAAACAGAAAATAAATCAGAAGTACCATGTAACCGATAAAGGCAAGTGCCAGTAAGTTACGAATCAATTTTTTCAAAACAATCCCTCCAAGGAATATTATTGACGTATTTTTACTCCTAAGCTTTCCATTTTCTTCAGTATTTTATCCATCACCGCCGTCACGTCCTTATCCTCCAAGGTGCGGTCCGAAGCGCGGAATTGAATAGAGTAAGCCAATGACTTCTCATCTGCCGCCAGCTGTTCTCCCTCGTACACGTCGAACAGCTTAAAGCTCTCCAGGATCTTCCCGCCATTTTTTCGGATGATCTCCTCCACCTGCCCGGCGAGGACATTCTTCTTCATCACAAGGGAGATATCTCTCGTGACCGCAGGGAATTTGGCAACACCTTTATATTTGATATCAAAATCTGCCAGCTCCGCCAGCATTTCTACATCCAGAACCGCCACATACGCCTTGGTTCCAATGCTGTACTGATCCAGCACCTCCGGATGTACCTCACCCAGAAATCCCAGCGTCTTGCCCTCCAGTACAATATCCGCCCGGCGCCCCGGATGCAAATAGGGCCGGTCATCCTCCGGTGTATAAGAAAGGGTCTTATGAATTCCCAGTTTACCAAAGATTCCCTCTACCACACCTTTCATGTCGAAGAAATCGCCCTCGCCGTACATTCCCAGTGTCAGCTGCAGACGCTCCTCCGGAAGCTCCTCCAAAGGAAGACTCTTGGGCAGATAAATATTTGCCAGCTCATACAGCCTTACATCCTTATTTCTGCGGTTGTAATTGGTGGAAAGGGAGGTCAGCATCCCATTCAGCGACAAGGTTCTCATGATACTGTAATCCTCTCCCAGAGGGTTAGAGATCACGATCGCCTTCCTCACATCGCTCTGCTCTGGAATCAACAGTTTGTCGAATACTTTTGGACTCTCAAAAGAATAACTCATTCCCTCACAGAAGCCCGCCTGCTCTACTACATTTCTGGCAATGTTACTAATCTCTGTCTTATAAGATAATTTTCCAGCTGTCGCCTCACCGCTGGGAAGGGTGGCAGGGATCTTGTCATAGCCATAAAATCTTGCCACTTCCTCTGCCAGATCCGCCAGACGGTGAACATCCTGTCTCCAGGTTGGCACATGCACCAGCCGTTTTTCCTGGTCCACCGGAAGACATACCATCTCAAAATAACGGATCATTTCTTCTTCACTGATGTCGGTTCCCAGAAGGGCATTAATCTTTTCCGGATCGTATGCCACGGTCTCCTCTTCCCGTTTTACCGGATAAATATCCACACAGCCACCTACAACGGTGCCAGCGCCCAGCTCCTCGATCAGCTGGCAGGCGCGGTTCATCGCCTCCAGGGTGGTATTGGGGTCCAGTCCTTTTTCAAACTTCGCCTGGGCGTCAGTACGCATGCCCAGCTTTTTCCCGGACAGACGGATATTGGTTCCATCAAAGCACGCCGCCTCAAAAAGCATCGTTTTCACGTCGTCCGTGATCTTAGAATTTTCTCCTCCCATAATGCCAGCGATGCCCACCGCCTTCTCTCCGTCACAGATCATCAGGATGGAATCATCCAGCTGACGCTCCTGTCCGTCCAAGGTCATGAAGGTCTCGCCCTGCTTTGCATTTCTCACAACGATCTTTCTGCCGGCAATGGTATCCAGATCATAGGCATGCATCGGCTGGGAATATTCCTCCATCACATAATTGGTGATATCCACGATATTATTGATGGGGCGGATTCCGCATGCCGCCAGCCTTCTCTGCATCCACTCCGGTGACGGCGCCAGCTTAATATCTTTTACCACCCGCGCCACATACCGGGAACAGAGCTCCTTATTTTCAATCTCTACAGAAATATAATCTTCTGCCTTCTCGTCGTTTCCCACTGCTTTTACCTCCGGCGGACAGAAAGGTTTGCGGAAAGTCGCCGCTGTCTCTCTGGCGATACCGATCACGCCAAAGCAGTCCACGCGGTTAGAGGTCACCTCGTATTCAAAATTGGCATCCCGCAGCCCCAGAAGCGCGATGGCGTCGCTACCCACCGGCGCATCTTTATATTCCGGATTGTCACTGAGGATATAAATCCCATTTTCCGGGGCGTCGGGATAAAAATCCCTGGAAGATCCCAGTTCCTCGATGGAACACATCATGCCACAGGACTCCACACCGCGGAGTTTACCCTTTTTGATCTTGATGCCTCCCGGTGTCTTAGATCCATCGTGACCGCCTGCCACACGGCCCCCGTCAAGTACCACAGGAACTTTCTGCCCCTCTTTCACATTGGGCGCTCCTGTCACGATCTGTACCTGGGTTCCCTGCTCATCCACTGATACCTGGCAGACAACCAGCTTATCCGCATCCGGGTGCTTTTCGATCTTATCAATCCTTCCCACGATGATCTGATCCAGATCCTCGTCAAATTTTTCATATCCCTCCACCTTGGTACCAGACAGGGTCATGGCGTCCATGTACTCCTTTTCGGTACATTCCAGTTCCGGAACATATGCTTTTATCCACGATAATGGTGTATTCATTCTATTAACCTCTTTTCTTTTATTTATGGATGTCCGTCGGCACTGCGCCGCATCCTATACTAAAACTGCTCCAGGAACCGCTTGTCATTTTCATATAGAAGACGCATATCGTCAATTTCGTATTTCAGCAGTGCGATTCGTTCCAAACCAACCCCGAAAGCAAAACCTGTGTATTCATCCGGATCAATGTGGCTCATCTCCAATACGTGTGGATGAACCATTCCGCAGCCCAGGATCTCAATCCAGCCCTCGCCCTTACAGAAACGGCATCCCTTTCCACCGCACTTAAAGCAGGTCACGTCCATCTCCGCGCTCGGCTCTGTAAATGGGAAATGATGGGGACGGAATTTTACCTTTGTTCCTTCTCCAAACAGCTCTTTCGCAAACTCTGCCAGAGTGCCTTTCAGACCTGCAAAAGTGATATTTTTATCGATCACAAGTCCTTCAATCTGATGGAAGGAGGGAGAATGGGTGGCGTCCACCTCATCGGAACGGAATACTCTTCCCGGTGCGATCATGCGGATCGGAAGCTTCCCTTCCTCCATCACCCGAACCTGTACCGAAGAGGTCTGGGTACGCAGCAGAAATTTATCATTGATATAAAAGGTATCCTGCTCATCCTTCGCCGGATGGTTCGCCGGGATATTCAATGCTTCAAAGTTATAATAATCATATTCCACTTCGGGACCTTCCACAACCTCATAACCAAGTCCCACAAATATTTTTTCCACTTCTTCCAGTGCAATGGTATTCGGGTGTCTATGTCCCAGTTTCGGTTTCCTTCCCGGAAGAGTCACATCGATCACTTCGGCTTTCATCTTCTCTTCACGGAGAGCTTTGGCAAATGCTGTTTTTTTCGCCTCCAGCTTTGCCTCGATGTCTTTTCTCGCCTCGTTCACCAGCTGACCTACCTTCGGCCGGTCCTCCGGCGCCACATCTTTCATGGATTTGAGTACGCTGGTAAGTTCTCCTTTTTTTCCAAGAAATGCCACCCGGATATCATTCAGTTTATCCAGTCCTTCGGATGTCTCGATCTGAGACAGGGCATCCTTCATGATCTTTTCAAGTTTTTCTTTCATGATCTCCTCATTTCCGCAGGATACACATTTTATCCTGCTGCTTCGTTTTATAGTCTGTATCCGGAAATAACATGCAAGGTGCGGCTGAGAAACGCGCACCTCTAAAGAATTGCCTTTGGCCATTCTTTAGCTCCGCAGGTGTGAACTTTCCTACTAAAAAAAGTCCGTCCCCCACAGGCATGTTCTCCATGCTTACAAGGGACGGACTTACATCTCCGCGGTACCACCCTGATTCCCACCATACACAAAAAGAACTATCCCCTTCCTGTCCACAGCAGGCACTCATTATCGCTTAACGCGCAGCCACGCCGCTCCCTACTGAATTTCAGAAACGGAACTCCGGTGTGAATGTCAATGATCCAGGGAACCTGACAGAACTTTCAGCCGATGATTCTGTCTCTCTGATGGAAATGGATCATCTCTGGAGGAATCCCTCCTGCACCATCTTCGTCTTTATCAATTTTGATTAATGGTATCACATTATAGGCGGTGATGTCAATAATTTTTTAGTTCGTATTCCAGATTGTTCCGCGCCTGGACTATACTACGCATACGCTCCTCTGCAGATTTTTCGTCTTTATTCATCATGCTCTTTACCAGACAATATACTTTTATTAACTTCTCACCACTTTCTCCTCACATGGGGACAATACCCGTTCTTCCTCACCGCCCGCACTGCCACATAGCAGCCGCACTGTCCACAGAGCCCGCTGCGAAGCTCCGGACAGGTGTCACAGATCAAAAGCCTTCTCTCATGCTCCTCGGGAGATACCTTCTCTTCTTCTGGAATATTGGCGATGTAATCCTCCAGCTTGATCCGTTCCTTTTCCAGCATCTCCTTTGTCCACATACATTTGCGGCAAAATGGTATTTGTTTTCCCATGATCCCCCTCATTTCTCCAATCCACGAACGCACACTTTACCTTTGCCAAAATTATATAGGGGCGGCACAGACCGCCGCCCCCCACAAACAAGTTCCATTATTTCAAGATCAGTGTCACTACACTGCATGGCGGCATTTTTACCGACAGGCAGCCCTCTGCCAGCGAAGCGCCGTCAAATTCTACCGGCTTCACCACATCTTCTTTATCAAAGGAATTAAAATCATCCATCTTTCCGGTGAGAATCCTTCCACTCACAGCAGAAAATCCACCTTCTACACTCGTAGAAATCTCAATATCTTCAGAAAGGGAAGCATTTGCCAGGGTAACGGTCAGCTCACCCTCTTCGTTGATGGACGCAGAAGAAGAAATCAGCGGAATGCTGTGACCTTCGCATTCTTCCACTGGGGTATCTACAAAGCAGTCTACAAGTGTAGCATTCTGGTGGCGTTTGTACATCTCAAACACATGATAGGTCGGTGTCTTTACAATTTTAGCACCTTCTGTCAGAATCACTGCCTGGAGTACATTTACTACCTGGGCAATATTTGCCATGGAGATGCGGTCACAATGGCGGTTAAAGATATTCAGGTTCAGCGCCGCTACCATGGCATCCCGCATTGTATTCTGCTGATACAAAAATCCTGGATTTGTCCCCTCTTCTACCTGGAGCCAGGTACCCCACTCGTCCACGATCAATTTAACCTTGTGCTCCGGATCGTATTTGCTCATGATCTCCAGATGACGGTCAATCATCTCCTCGATACGCAGGGTTAACTCGATGGTCTCATAGTATTCCTTCGTGTCAAACTGCGTCGCCTTGCTCTTCTTCTCCCAGCCACAGGGCACGGTATAATAGTGCAGGCTGATGGCATCGGCAAAACGGTCACCGATAATACTCATGAGTTTATCCGTCCACTCATAATTGGCCCCGTCTGGTCCGCAGGCGATCTTGTACAGCTTATTGTCGCCATAATCCCGGCAGTATGTCTGGTATCTGCGGTAGATATTTGCATAATATTCCGGCGTCATATTGCCGCCGCAGCCCCAGTTCTCATTGCCCACGCCAAAATATTTTACCTTCCAGGGCTCTTTTCTGCCGTTTTTCTGGCGCAGTTTTGACATCGGAGACTCACCGTCAAAAGTCATGTACTCGATCCATTCTGACATCTCCCGTACGGATCCGCTGCCCACATTTCCATTTATGTAGGGCTCACAACCCAGCTGATCGCAGAGCTCAAAAAACTCATGGGTTCCAAAGCTGTTATCTTCAACCACACCGCCCCAGTGGGTATTGATCATGCGCTTTCTGTTCTCCTTCTCGCCGATTCCATCCATCCAGTGGTATTCATCGGCAAAACATCCGCCCGGCCAGCGAAGCACCGGAATCTCCAATTCCCTCAATGCCTCTACCACATCGTTTCTCATTCCATTTGTGTTAGGGATCTCAGAATCCTCTCCCACAAAAATTCCCTCATAGATACATCTTCCCAAATGCTCCGAAAAATGACCGTAAATCTCCTTATTGATCGTTCCCATTTTTCGTTTTGCATTAATCATTCCTGTAACCTTTTTCATGGTAATATCCTCCTGATTTTTATGTTTTCATACAATATATGGACATTTGCCCTTGTATCATCATACATAACAAGACTGCCAAATAAAATAGATTATTTTGGCGCTCTTATGTATTTTTTTGTAGTCAGCTCATTGCACCATTAACGCAATTTATAAAGTACTTCCTCAAAACACACTCCATCTGTCTCCGGTATATCATATCTCTCAGTCACCCGGATGCACTCCTGCACAAAAGCTGCCGCTTTGCGGACAGAGGTCTCAAAATCCACCCCATTGACACAGTCGGCAGAGATAATAGAAGAAAAAATGTCGCCGGTGCCGGAACGCACCTTACCCACCCTTTTCTGCCGTAACAGCTTACACTCTCCAGGATTCTCACTCACCGCATTGGAGATAAACTGCCCGGAATCCAATCCAGATACCACGATCTTTTTCGCTCCCAGCTCCCGCAGACGGGCCATCATCTCCAGCAGTTCTTTCCGCTGCCAGTCCTTATCTTTAAAGGGCATTCCTGTGAGCATACAGGCTTCCGTTACGTTGGGTGTGAGAATATCAGCATACTCCACCAGATGCTTCATCTTGTCACACATTTCCTCTGTATAAGTGGGATAAGATTTTCCATTTTCCCCCATTACTGGATCTATGATCACCTTGGTTCTTTCATCCCGGAACTGGCGGATAAATTCCCTCACAATTTCGATCTGCTCCGCCGATCCCAGAAACCCGCTGGCAATGCCAGAAAAACGAAGATCCAGCTTTTTCCATTCCTCCATAAACCTCGGCATCTTATCTGTGAAATCATCATAATAATAAGAGGGAAAACCAGTATGATTGGAAAATATAGAAGTTGGAAGCAGACAAGCCTGTACCTTCATATGGGAAATTACTGGAAGGGACACAGCTGCAGAGCACCTTCCAAAACCCGATATATCATTGATGACAGCAATTTTTTTCTGCTTATTGTGCGACATTACTTCCACTCCTGTTTTTTAGAAAAAATTCCCTGGTTTCCTTTACCACCACGCCGCCCAGGGCAAACAGCGCGATCATATTTGGTATCGCCATCAGGCTGTTAAAAATATCTGCTATGGTCCACACCGCAGCCACCGTCATATACGGCCCGATAAATACCGCGGCAATGTAGAGCCAGCGGTATACCTTTACCACCTTCCGGCTTCCCGACAGATATTCAAGACACCGCTCTGAATAGTAATCCCAGCCCAGGATCGTCGTAAAGGCAAAAAACACCAGGCAGAGCATCAGGATAAAGGAAGCCGCCTGTGCCGGGATCGGCAGACCGTTCTGAAAAGCATAGGTGGTAACCTGAACTCCCTCCAGCCCTTCCACACGCCATGCCCCGGTGAGAACGATGGAGATCCCTGTCATGGAACAGATAATGATGGTGTCAATAAAGGTTCCCGTCATGGACACAAGCCCCTGTCTCACAGGTTCCTTCGTCTGGGCTGCTGCCGCTGCGATCGGTGCCGATCCCAGTCCTGCCTCGTTGGAAAAGATTCCCCTGGCAACACCCTTCTGCACTGCAACGATCATGCTTCCCACCACACCCCCTGTCACGGCAGAGGGATTAAAAGCTCCCCGCAGGATCTCTCCCACAGCCGCCGGAATCTCTTTGATATTGCACACCATAAGTACGACACAGAACAATATGTAAGTAACAGCCATCAGCGGAACTACCACCTGGGACACGCTGGCGATCCTGCGGATTCCCCCGATGACTACCAGCGCCACACATATAGCAAGGAGTATTGAGGAAATAACTACCGTCCATGAATACTCCCCCAATCCAGGAATATTTACCATATATACCTGATCTGGATCAAAAAAGCCCTGAACCGCCGATGAAATGCCGTTGACCTGGGAAAATGTCCCGATCCCGAAAAGTCCCACACAGGCTCCAAAAAAGGCAAATACTTTTGCCAGTGGCCGCCATTTTTTCCCCATACCCATTTCGATATAGTAAAATGGTCCTCCCAATACATGGCCGTCTTCATCCACCGTCCGGTATTTCACCGCGAGAAGTCCCTCCGCATATTTGGTTGCCATACCAAAAAGCGCCGCTGTCACCATCCAAAAAAGAGCTCCTGGTCCCCCCAGACAGATCGCCGTCGCCACCCCCACAATATTTCCAGTGCCTATGGTAGCAGAAAGGGCAGTACACAGTGCCGCAAAAGAAGTGACTTCTCCAGTCCCTCCCTCTTCGTTTTTCACCATCCACTTAAGAGCCAGGGGCAGCCTGCGCAACTGCAGGAAGCCCAGCCGGAATGTCAGATACAATCCACCGGCAAGAATCAGGACCATAAGTGGAACACCTGTTATAAACTCATTTATCGCTACAAGAATTTCATCCATCTGTGACAACATAAAATTACTTCCTCCTCCAAATCCTGTTAAAAAAATAATAACGATTTTATACAAAAAAGTCAAGCCAAAGCAAAATACTACTTCCCATTTTATGAAACTTTTGATATACTTACCTCAATGGCATTGTTCAGCCAGCATATATAAGGAATATGATAAAGGGATACAACAGAGAGAATGGGGGACTGACTATGATCCGGGAAGTAGATTATGCTACATATGCCGTTGATCATCGTGATAATCTGCGTATTATCAGTTTTAACGATTACTTTACTAAACTTACTGGCTATACCGCTCAGGATGTCTATACTGGTAAAATGACTTTACGGGACCTGATTCCCCCCAGTATATGGGAAGAATATATGATAGTGGTAAACCGTGCTTCAAAGACCGGTGATGGTTCTGGATATTTTGAACATCCGATCCTCTGCAAAGATGGACGCAGCCTGGTAGTGCTCTGCTACGGCAGGCTCCGGGACGATGGCTCCGATGTCAGTGACATTCTGATCACAGATATTACGAGTCACATTGAAGCACACAATGCGGTAGTTCAGCAGGAAAAGGAACTTCGCCTGCTGCTGAAAAAATTAAGCTTTATTTCAGAAAGAAAAGAAGAATATACGGTGGACTATAATTACACCACCGATCATTTTGACATAACCATTATAAAAAATGGCGAAGCCAAAAACATATATTCCGTAGACAACTATCTGGAAAATCTTTACCAGATACCAACCATTCATCCCGATGATCTAGAAGATTATGCCAATATCCTGCGAAATCTGCCAAATAAAAACGAAGGATTTGCCTTTGAATTCCGCAGCTCACTGTTTACTGAGGAAAAGTTCTGCTGGTACCGTACTACCTACGCCCCGTATCATGATAAGGAAACAGATGAAACACACATCATAGGGCGGATCGTAAATATCGACGAAGAGGTTATGAGAAACCAGGAATTAAAAAGGCAGGCGCAGATCGATACGCTGACTTCTCTGTATAACCAGGGAACCTCCCGTAACAAAATAGACGAGATTGCTCTTCAGAACCCAGAGAACTGTATCAATGCATTTATTATCATGGATCTGGACAATTTCAAAAATGTAAACGACACCTATGGACATATTCGGGGCGATGATGTTTTGAAACATGTCGGAAAAACCTTACGGCAGTTTTTCAAGTTTGGTACAGATATCATCGGACGTCTTGGCGGCGATGAATTTGTCATTTTTGTGAGGGATGTGCCATCTATCAGCCACATCCAAAAATACTGCAATGACCTGTGCCACGAACTGAGCAAGCCCTTATCTTTTGAAGAAGATCAGATACGCGTCACCATAAGTATTGGAATTGCCATCCAGAACAATGGGTCAGACAGCTTTGACCACCTGTATAAATGTGCGGACGAAGCACTGTACGAAAAGAAAAAAGATGGGAAAAATGGTATTTGTTTTTACAAACATACAAAAAAATAAAAAGAAAAATTCCCTGTCAGATGAAAAACACTTTCATCTGACAGGGAATTTTTTTAGTCACATCTTGAAATTTTTACGCCCTTCATCAGCTTTTTGCCGCGAATGGCAAACAGTTCGGATACAGACACCACCTGTATTCCCTTCTCCTGAAAATAAGCAAGGATCTCAGGTACAGCTTCTGCCGTCTTCTCATAGGTTGAATGCATATTGATGATGTCTCCATCTCTGGCTGCCTTCACATTTGCCACAATCTTATCCTTATCTACCTTATCATCTGGTTGATAATCATGGCTCCAGTTCGACACGTCAATGATCGGAGCATCGATCACTTCAAACATCGTATCACCATATGCCACATTCGGCGCCCGGAACAGAAAACTGGAATACCCGCTCATTTCTTTGAGGATAGCGTCGGTCTTATCAAGTTTTTCCTTGATTTCCTCCGCACTTGCTTTGTCCAGGCTGGCATAGTCATAGGAGTGGTTCGCGATCTCAAATCCCCAGTCCAATGCCTGCTGTACTTCCTGTCTGCACTCTTCATTTCTCACAATATTGCCACCGATATAGAAAAATGTCGCATGAGCTCCCACATCTTTAAGCGCCTGCTGGATCCTCAGACCGTAATCCACAAAGTCCTTGTCATTTCCTCCCGGTCCATCGTCGAAAGTCATCGCTACCACAGGCTTTGAAGGATCTATATTTTCCTCGATCCATGCCCGGTCCAGACCTTCATACCGGAATTCACCGGGCTCCAGAGGCTCTTCCGGTTCTGGAGTCTCGGTTGCCTCCGGAGTAACAGCCGGAGTTTCTGAAGGAGTCTGGGAAGGTACAGGAGTTACCGTACTGACAGGAGTCGGTGTTGGCGCTGATGGCGTCACCGTTGCTGTTGGTGCCGTCGTTGGTACATTGGGTTTCTTATTATCTGCTTTTTTGATTGTAACCTGGCAGGTAAGTTTTTTCTTTCCTGCCTTCGCCAAAACAACTGCCTTTCCCTGTTTTTTTCCTTTAATCACTACACTGGTTTTCTTTTTATTAGACAGTGATATGTACTTTTTCCCACTCTTAATAGACCATTTCACCTTTTTAGCCGTATTTTTCACTTCCAATTTTTTCTTCTGCCCAACTTTTAATGTAATCTTTTTACTGCTTAACTTCACTTTCTTTGCCGCTGCTACCGGTACTGTGATCCCTGCCACAAGAGCACTTACCAGAACCAGGCTCAAACCTTTCACCATTTTCTTCATGAGTAACATGACCTCCTTATAATATTGACACAACGTAACTTGTATTCATATTATAACATTTTGAGGGTCAGGTCAACACTCATTTAATGGTTATTTTACCTATCCTTATTTTTTCCAGGTAGCTTTTGAAAACAGCAGCAGGATCGGGAAAAGTTCCAGCCTTCCCGCGATCATGTCGAATATCAGAACACATTTGGAAAACGGCGAAAAAATGGAGAAATTCTCCATCGGCCCCACCGCATTAAATCCTGGTCCTACATTATTTATAGTGGCAGACACGCCCGAAAAATTGGTTGTAAAATCAAATCCATCTATGCTCACCAATAAAACAGAAACCGCATAGGTGAGAATATAAGCCACCAAAAATACATTTACGGAACGGATCACCTCGTGCTCCACCTTCCTGCCATCCACCGAAACTTTATAGATGTTCCTAGGATGAACCATAACTTTCAATTCCTTACAGAATGTCTTCAGCCATATAATCATACGGGAGACTTTCATTCCTCCGCCGGTGCTTCCGGCACAGGCGCCGACAAACATCAACATGAGCAGTATCGTCTTGGAAAACTCTGGCCACTGGTTGAAATCCACGGTAGAAAATCCTGTCGTTGTAATGATGGAAGCCACCTGAAATGCCGAATGCTTCACCGCTTCCAAAATGCCTCCATACATGTGGCGTATATTTAAACTGATCGCCGCCGATGCCGCCAGGATTATAAAAATATAAGCCCTGACCTCCGTCATCCGCAGGGCATCCTTCCAGCGTCTTCCAATGATAACCAGATAATAAAATGTAAAGTTCACACCAAAGGCGATCATAAATATGGTAACGACAATCTGTATATAGGAAGAAAATCCCGCAATGCTGTCACTATAAATACCAAAACCACCGGTACCCGCGGTTCCAAATGTGGTGGTCATGGCATCATAGACACTCATCTTGCCCGCCAGCAAAAAGATAAATTCTACTACCGACAGAACGATGTACATCCCATATAAGATCTTCGCCGTAGACTTAATCCTGGGAACCAGTTTTCCCACTGTAGGTCCCGGGCTTTCTGCCTTCATCAGATACATATTGCGCCCATCTGCCAAGGGAACTACCGCCATCATAAATACAAGGACACCCATGCCGCCGATCCAGTGGGTAAAGGTCCGCCAAAAATTAACTGCCTTGGACATCACCCCCACATCCGCCAAAATCGTAGCCCCCGTAGTGGTAAATCCGGAAGCCGTCTCAAAAACCGCATCCACAAAAGAAGGAATCGCTCCGGACATCACAAAGGGCAGCGCCCCGAACAAACTAAGCAAAAACCAGCTCAGCGCCACGATCACAAACCCTTCCCTGGCATATAACGATTTATTTTTAGGCCGAAACCGGGTGATGATAAATCCCAGAACAAGACAGATCAGGGAAGACAACGCAAAATAAAGGGCATCATCTTCCCGATAAATCAGTCCTACCAGACATGGCAGTAGTAAAAATGCTCCCTCAAAGTCAAGAAGCCAGCCAAGAAAATATATAACGATCCGAATATTCATCTCACGCTTACTCCTTTACTGCTTACTCACACTGATCACATCCCGGATATCTTTAAGCCCCAGGGTCGTAGTTACCACCACCACCGAGTCTCCCACCCGCATTTCATCCTTACCTCTCGGAATAATGATCTGTCGTCCACGTATGATACATGCCACCAGTGTATTCTCCTTGATCTTAAGCTTCTCCAACGGAATTCCTGGCAGCTCCGAACTCTTCTTTACTACAAATTCCAGAGCCTCTGCCTTATCATCCAAAATCCGGTACATCGTCTCCACATTACAGCCAATGGAGTTTTTCATCGCCCGCACAAACTGAAGGATGTACAGCGCTGTAATCTTCTTCGGATATACCGTGGTATCCAAATCCAGTTCTTTGATCACACGGTCAAAATCCATCCGGTTTATCTTAGTCGCGATCTTTCCGGAAGTCTGGCTTCTGGCAAAAAGCGAAAGCATAACATTTTCTTCATCGATATTGGTCAGCGCCACAAAGGCCTCCGCCTGCCCCACTCCCTCTTCGATCAACACGATCTGTTCCGAACCGTCGGCATGTATGATCTGTGCCTTAGGCAGCAGCTCCGAAAGCAGGTTGCACCGCTCTTCATTCTGCTCAATCAGTTTGATCCCAATCCCCATAGGCTGGAGCAGTTTCGCGAGATAATATCCGGTATCCCCTCCCCCTACGATCATCGTATCTTTGACCTGATGTGTCTCAATCCCGATCTTCTTAAAGAAATCACTGGCTTTCTTCGGTCCGGCGATAATTGACACCACATCCTTCTCCTGCAGCCGGAAATCTCCCTTCGGGATAAAGATCTCTCCATCCCTCTCCACGGCACAAACCAGCACGTCTGCCCCCAGCTTCGGCGCAATGTTCATGACCAGCATGCCATTCAGGCGGGATTCTCCCGGCACACGGAATTTCAGCATCTCCACCCGGCCCTTGGCAAAAGTATCGATCTTGATCGCTGACGGAAAGCGCAGCACCCTTGCAATCTCCTGCGCCGCCGCAAATTCCGGGTTAATGGTCATCGCCAGCCCCAGCGCACCCTTTACAAATCCAATTTCCTCACTGTACTCCGGATTCCTTACCCGCGCAATGGTCTGGCAGTTTCCCGCCCGCTTCGCGATCAGACAGCACAGCAGGTTCAGCTCATCCGATCCTGTAACCGCGATCAGTATATCCGCCTTCTCGATCCCTGCCTCCATCTGCGTCTTATAACTAGCTCCGTTTCCCACAACTCCCATCACATCAAATTTATTTGACAGCGACTCTACCTCTGCATAACGGCGGTCGATCACTGTCACCTCATTATCTTCTTTGTTCAGCTCCTCCGCCAGCGTTTTGCCAACCTTACCGCAGCCCACAATGATGATCTTCATTTTCTTTTGATTCTCCCCTTATCCTCTTGAAAAGTAGTGTGTGTATCTAATGAATAAGGTATCATATCAGGAGGAAAAAGTCAATGAAGGAGGAATGTGGGGAGGGCATTATAGAAAAATACAACAACTAACAATATTAATGACCCTCATAGTATGCCTTCATCCTACGCTGAAAATTTCTATTATCATTATTATCCAAACTCTCAAACCATCCATCAATATTTGACGAGGTAATAGAGTTTTTCCGTAATATACCTGCAATATCTGTAGCTGATACAATCAATATCGGGTGACCGTCTTCCGTTACTTCTCGATAAGCCTGATCATGTACATAACTAGTCGTAATCAATACACCAAATTGCCTATATCTAATTCTTGATATAAGACGAGACATTTCACGTACTCCTACTGAACGGTTCTTGGAATAACATTTAGCCTCCATTGCACAGTCAATTCTTAGCGGATAATTAGCTTTGCTTCCACCACCAATTATATAATATCCCAAGGCATCCCGTCCACCATCTCTCCATGGTCTTGTAAGTGAAAAATCCTGAAAACGCTCATCCATTTTTTCTAAAATATTCTTTGCACAATTTTCAAAACCATATGGATTCTCTAGATAATGTTCTCTGATCTTCATTAAACACAGGGTTCCTTCATTGTCACTTTGTAGCTGATCATATTTTGTAGGTACTTTTGGTATTTTTTTAGCAATTAGTGGTATTATCCCATTACGTCCATGCATTATAAAATTTTTCCAAACATCTGGAGCATATTGAATGCTCTCATCATGATTGTAAATAAGAGCATATAACCATTCTCTGCTAATGGGTGACACAGTATCCAAAACTGTAAAAAATGCCTCATAGTTTTGAAAACGCTTCTCATCCATTGTTCTCCAAAAAGCCACCAAATCTTTATCTGGAGAAATTTTGGGATTACCAGGCACAGCTAATCCTAAAAACTGTACATCCCACCCTTGCCCGCCTTTTTTGAATATTAGAAAAGGTGGAATATTTTTAATAGAACCATCCATACTATTGAGACAATCATATACAAATTCTAACAACAAATTACCTTTTCTAGGGGTATCAAGTATGGTCTTCCCAGGTGTACGATTATCACCATAATATCGAAAAACACCTGTTTCTTCATCCAAATAATCTGGCCAAGCAAGTTCTTGCATAGATGTGTAAAGTACAACATAAGCAGGCAGCCCACTACCATCCTTCCGCATCACCTTACGAAAACCACCAGAGTTACTGCAATTAGGAAGCAATTTCGAAAGTACTTCTGAGGCCTTACCACTAATATTCCCACCTTTGTATATTGTATCAACCACTAAATCTGCACTTTGCAATTCGTCAAAGGGTACTTCCATAACTACCTTTCCTTTCCTTTTTTATATTGTTCACCTTAGTATCTTCTTTGTTCTTCATAGAAGAACGCAAACTCATTTTGTAATTATTCATTGTAAATTCTTTATTCTCCCAATTAAATTTAACAATTTTTTTCAATCAATAGCCCCATCCTCTATTTAATTCCATTGCATCAGAAAACAATGAAATCTCATCACGATTTTTCTTATGCTTCACACATGCTTCTTCTAACAATCAAAATTTTTCATCAAATTGACTCTCCATCATTTAAAATAAAGTTTCTTCAATATTTTAAATGCACTTATAAAATATCATACTTAAACAGTCAACTCCATGATATTTGGGGAAAAGATATCTTACCGTTTCCCTTCCTTCTATTTCCCCGTCAACCCATAGCTCTCCTGAATCATCCGCCTTATGTCCTCCTCTGGCACAGTGCCGTCTAAAATAATCGAATTCCAATATTTCTTATTCAAATGGTAAGCCGGGATCACTGAATCAAATGCCTTACGAAAGAAATCCCGCCATTCAGGATCACACTTGACATTGATCCATATATTTCCTTCCCGCTCAAAAATCCAAGCAAATACCTTACGGCTGGCATTATGACGGATCACCGTCCAGTTTGGATCACAAAAAGGATAATCCTCATAACAACCGCCCAGTGACAGGCAATACTGGATAGCTTCTTGTCGTGTCCTCATTTTTTCCTCCATGACTCATTTATTTATATTTTCTACTTAGTAATAAGTCTATCACAATTCTCTGCCGCTTTCCATCATTTTCTAATATCCCTTCCTCTCTCCTTTCCCATTTTCCGCACTCCAGAGCTTGCAAACGATTGACACCAACCTCTGCCTATGTTAAGATAATCCTTGTTATGATATTACATGCCGTCCTGTTTTCTGTCTTATGGAGAATCTGGCAAAATACCGGCGGTACAAGAAAAGAAACGAGGTATATTATGAAAAAGAAATTACTGGCATTACTGCTTATGAGCGCATGCGTATTCACATCCCTTACCGGCTGCGGCGGGGAATATGCAAAAGAAGGACAGACATCTTCCAGCGGACAGAAATTTACCGTAGGATTCGACGCGGAGTACCCCCCGTATGGTTATATGGACGACAATGGAGATTACACCGGCTTTGATCTGGAACTGGCTGCCGAAGTGTGCAAATTAAACAACTGGGAACTGGTTAAACAGCCCATCGTCTGGGACAACAAGGACAACGAGCTGAATTCCGGCGCCCTGGACTGTATCTGGAACGGTTTCACAATGAATGGCAGAGAGGATAAGTACACCTGGTCTGATCCTTACGTCGACAACAGCCAGGTGGTGGTTGTGGCAAAGGATTCCGGAATCTCTGCTCCGGCAGATCTGAAAGACAAAACTGTAGGCGTTCAGGCCGCATCTGCTGCCCTGGACCTTTTGAAGAGCGACGAAGAGGGCGGACAAAAAGCTCTTTCTGACACTTTCAAGGCACTTCAGGAATTCGCCGACTACAACACCGCTTTCGTCGAACTGGAGGCAGGCTCTATCGATGCCATCGCCATGGATATCGGTGTAGCACAGTACCAGATCAAAAACCGCGGAGACGGCAAATACATCATTCTGGAGGAGCACCTCAATTCAGAAAAATATGCCATCGGATTCAAACTCGGCAACGAAGAGCTTCGCGACAAAGTGAACAAATCTCTTCACGACCTGAAAGCGAATGGCAAATTCGATGAGTTGGCAAAGAAATATGAATTAAGCGAAATGACCTGTTTAGAATAAGGAGCAATTACATATGAGTTTTTCCATGATGCTTTCCCAGATGTCTGAGGGTATGTTAAATACCCTCGGCGTCTTTATTCTCACCCTTCTGTTTTCCATGCCCCTCGGTTTCGTGGTGGCATTTGGCAGAATGTCAAAATGTCGGCCGGTCAGCGGCTTTACCCGCATCTTTATTTCCATCATGCGGGGGACGCCTCTGATGCTGCAGCTTATGGTGGTATACTTTTTTCCCTATTACCTGTTCGGTCTTTCCATCGGAGCCTGGCGATTTCCCGCCATCATCCTTGGATTTTCCATTAATTATGCGGCATATTTCGCAGAAATATACCGCTCCGGCATCGAAGCGATTCCAAAGGGACAATACGAAGCTGCTGCCATCCTGGGCTACAACAAGGTTCAGACCTTCTTGAAGATCATTCTTCCCCAGGTCATCAAGATCATTCTTCCTTCGGTGACCAACGAGGTCATTACCCTTGTCAAAGACACCTCTCTTGCCTACTCCCTTTCCTATATGGAGATGTTCAGCATAGCAAAACAGATCGCCGCAAGAGAGACCACTCTGATGCCTTTTGCGATCTCCGCCGTCTTCTATTACATCTTTAACCTTCTGGTGACTTTTGTGATGGAAAAGCTGGAGAAAAAAATGAATTACTATATATAGAGGAGGAAATGGCTTTGAATTATCTACTGGAAATGAATCATGTAAAAAAATCCTTCGCGGATCTGGAAGTGCTCAAGGATATTTCCCTAAAGGTAGCGGAGGGCGAAGTGCTCTCTGTCATCGGACCCTCCGGATCCGGCAAATCCACCCTCCTGCGATGTGCCACCCTGTTGGAGAAGATGGATTACGGAGATCTGAGCTATCTGGGCAGAACTGCTGCCTCCATCCAGGGAAACACCTGTGTCTATGCTAAAAATGCAGAACTTGAGACCATCAAAGAATCCTTTGGACTGGTATTTCAGAATTTCAACCTGTTTCCTCACTACACCGTTATAAAAAATATTACGGACGCGCCACTTCATGTGCAGAAACGCCCGAAGGCAGAAGTGATGAAAGAGGCAGAAGATCTTTTACAGAAAATGGGGTTGAGCGATAAATCGGACTATTATCCCCACCAGCTCTCCGGCGGACAGCAGCAGCGCGTCGCCATCGCCAGAGCTCTGGCGCTGAATCCAAAAGTTCTCTTTTTTGACGAACCAACCTCTGCGCTGGATCCGGAACTCACCGGAGAAGTCCTGAAGGTGATCCGATCCCTGGCAGAAGCCAAAATGACGATGGTGATCGTAACCCACGAGATGGAATTCGCCAAAAATATATCCGACCGGATCATTTTCATGGATCAGGGCGTGATCGCAGTGGAGGGCACTCCAGAAGAGGTATTCCATTCCGATCATGTGCGGATGAATGAGTTTCTGGGGAAACTGAATCGGTAAGATGTAAATACTGTCTATATTTACATATTTAATCCGTCATCCTTAGTATTCATACATAACTAAAAAACGGTCTGTGACCAGTTGCAGACCGTTTTTTTGTTGTTTAAATTGCAAAAAATCCATATATCAAGACCATATCGCTTGTAGATATGAGTTTTAGCAATCTGAATTCATATTGAATTATTGAATCTACAAGAAGCATTGTTACTGTTTACTCGCTTGTAGCCATGGCCAAATCATAAATAATCATAAAACTTTCCTCAATTTCATTAAGATTTCCTCAACTTATTTTCCGAAATATCTTCTTCATATATTTTTGCGGTTTCCAAATTCATAATATTTTTTGCATTTTTCTTTAAATATAATATATCAGACTTATTAAATATTGTTTTAAACACATTAATACTATCAATTATGCAACAATCAAATGAAATCCTCTTAACCGATGATACTAGAAATGCTGTACTTATCATATGAACATCAACAAAATTTATTTTGTCAATAGACGCATTTATCCAGTTACTATTATTTATTGTCAAATCCCTAAATAAACATTCTTTAACATTACCGCGAAAACTTATGTTTGTTATATTTGAATTTTGCTTGCTAAAAATTAAATTTTGCGGTGATTCAAAAATAGAATTTGTAATAGAACATTTGTTAAATGTCGCATTACTAACTGTCGAAAAAAATTGTACCCCATAAAAAGAACAATCTTCAAATGTTGTTTCATAAAGCTTTATATTATTTAACTCCCAATTCTTCCAATTGGCTTTCCAAATAATAGCATGAGAAAAATCTGCACTTTTCAAACAAGATACTTTTTCCGGCCAGATGACATCTTTTATTGAAGCGTTTACAAAATTTGCATTATGCAAATTTGCCATTGAAAAATTGACACCAATTAGTGTAGCATTTGAAAAATCTGCATCATGTAAATCAGCACCCCGAAAACTTACAATTTCAAGATTGGCTCCTGAAAAATTTGCACAACCCAGTCTTGTAATTTCAAAACTAGAACTGATAAACTTCGATTTTTCAAAGCACGCGTTTTCAAGATTAGCTCGTTTAAAATCCATATTAGAAAATTTAGTTTGACTACAAAATGAAATATGAAAATTTTCACTTATATACACAGCATCAGAAAAAATTCTTCTCCAGTCTTCAAAAATGCCTTTTCCATTCCAAAACTCATAGTCCGTTTGGAGTGAAAAGGTATCCAATAGTTCACTCGTTTCAGTAGAAATCCAAACCCGAAGAAAAAGCACAAAATTTAAAAATGTTGACTTAATCGACTCATATTGTAGTTCATTATAAGTGTAGCTCCACAACGTAGTATTATTAATCATTGAATAGACTATAGACGGAAAAAGCTCTTTAATATGAAGTTTTCTTGCAATCCTTTCTTCTAATTTTTTTGTATTCTTCTCATATTGGAGTCTAAAATAAAAAAATGAAAAAGTTTGTTCCCATGTAGTTTGAGCAATTATTCCAAATTGAAAAACTTCACAT
>CAMXSH010000052.1 GCA_947246475.1 uncultured Roseburia sp. | reverse complement strand
AGATAGCCTTTTGCTTGAATTTGCTCTTTTACCAAGAAGATGGGTTTGAAAGGTCATAAAGCTTGTTATCACGGAAGCTGAGAACCCAGGGTTTGAAAATGTCCATTTCGTTTTCAATGATGACAAGTCCTTTCTGATGTCCTGTCAGTTCCACACAGACACCAGGATAGAGAACGTTGATACCATTGATCAGAGCCTGTACTACCACCGGATCGTAAATCTCTGGATCTGCAAGAAGCGCCCGCAGTGCCTTCACCTCACTGGTAGGTTCTTCAAAAGATTTCATGGCGGTCATCCGGTCATAGGCATCCGCCACATACAGGATCGCTGCATTGACATTTGCCCATGCCGCTTCAGCAGCTTTTGCATCGCCTTCGCTCTGATACATTTCCTGCATATGCTGTACGATGCGAATTATATCATCCTCCAGCTCCCCATAGTTTTTCAGCGTCTCAATGGTATTGACACGGACAAGATCCCGGGTCTGTACATCTTCTTCCTCTGCTCCTCCCTGTCTCACTTTCACACCGCCGCAGTCATGGAGAAGCGCCGCTTTTACAATGGAGTTGACCCTTGCCGCAGGCATACTCATACGCCCCGCGATGATCGCGGACAGGATCGCTACATTTATACTATGCTTATATACAAAATCATCGCCGCTGCGAAGACTTTGAACGAAGTTGATCTTATGGGGAAGACTGGAATAATTTTTAATAATCAGGCTGCAGAGCCAGTCCAGTCCCTTATCTTTTTTACCCGCTGCGATCAGATCAAGATCCTCACGGATACTAAATACCGCCATGGTCTGAAATCTTTCAAAATTGATATCTTCCTCTGACATCGGCGGAAGCGGCTCTGCGGGTTCCAGTATGTATAATCCAATCAGACCGAAATTTTTTATTCCAAATATGGCCTGCATTGTAAGTTTGGTGTCCCGGTCATGCAAAAGTACGCCGTTTTTGTTATAAATCGGCTTACCCAGACGCATACCCGGCTTTAAATCATCTACTTTTACAAAAAGCATAATCTTTCTCCTTTCACGTTTTCGACACACTTATATACTAGTATAATGATAACAGTTATGATAGAATAATACAATATAAAAATAAAATTAAAATAAAATTTTTAAATTGAATTTGGAGGAATAACATGAAAAATAAAATTCTGTCACTACTATTGATTTTAGCATTTTCCCTCAGTTTTTTCCCATCTTATTCCATCGCCGGATCGAAACCAGAACAGACCAGCAAAAGCAGGATTTCTCCGGCAAAAGGTGAATACGAAGAGGGGACTGTCCTTGTGACCATTGCCTCCCCCGAAGAGACTTCCCTGACCAGGGAGGGCGCTGCTTCCTTTGACCAGGACATCCGCATACGGGAAGCCTATGACCTGGGAGCTGCCGATGTCATAGCCAAAAGCAGGCAGCAGAAGAATTTTCTCTCTGACAAAACTCTGTATGTGTCTGAAGTATCTTCCAACACCTATTCCACGGAAGAGCTGATAAACAAACTGGACCGCAAGGCATATGTGGTATCTGTGGAACCAGATTACATCCAGAATCTCACATCACTCACCCAGGACCCCTACTCTGGGGAACAGTGGTATCTGGATAGCGAAAGTAATTTTCAGGGCAGCAGCAGCGGTATCTCCTACCGCTCCACGATCCCAAAGACCAAAAAAGGTACTCCTGTTGTAGCTGTTATGGATACAGGCATCAATTACGAACACGAAGACCTCGCTGGGCGCATGTGGAACAATCCCTATCTCTCCAAAGGACTTCCTGGCATCCATGGGTACGATTTCACAAATAACAACGCTTACTGCATGGACAGCCTGGGACACGGTACCCACTGCGCCGGTGTTATCGCAGCCGCAGCCGACAACCAGAAGGGTATCGCTGGCATCTCCAATGCCCGGCTCATGGCGCTTAAAGTATTTGATACTGAGGGCAGAACAAAAAATTCAGATATTATAGAAGCTTTGAATTACATCATTCAGGCAAAACAGGCTGGTGTAAATATTGTTGCCGTCAACTGTTCCTGGGGCGGCGGAATCTCCAGCTACGCCATGTCAGCTCTGGTTCATCAGATTGGTATGTCCGGCACCCTCTTTGTGTTTGCCTCCGGCAATGACAGCGTCAATCATGATTTCAGCTATCTCTCCTGTCCTTACGATTTATATCAGGGAGAATATGCCATTCCAGGCAACCGCAGCTTCATTATTATAACTGGTGCATCGGATCCCTATGACAATGCCTGTGTTTTTTCCGATTATGGAAAATATGATGTAGATCTGTTTGCCCCTGGAGACCGTATTTTATCTACATACTATAAAGATAATTATTTCCCAGGTATCGGTTCTACGGACAAAATGCCGGATCAGACTGGGCATTTCCTGTCTTTTGATACCGTAGGCGACTGCCAGAAACTCTATACGGATGAAGACCTGGGCATACCTGTCCGGACAAAAGCTTACTTAGATTATACCCGTGAAAAAGATTTTCGGGAAGATCCGGATTCTGGAAGTCTTCAGTGGACCATAGATCTCGACGACTCCATGTCGTTTAGAGAAAAGGAAAATTACCTGTATCTTGATGTGACAGATTCCAGCCCTGACGTTACAGCAGACTATTATATCTCTATGATCTTAGGAGATACCGACATCGACGGCCGTTTTACCTGGAGCCATGTGGTAAAAAAATCCAGTGGTCCCTATGGTTCGGAAAATAACCGTTTTTACAGGACCGAGGACGGACGGATCTTTTTCAAGATCCTGGGCATCGTCTCCCCCGGCAGTTCCACCGGGACCAGCCGCTATTATATTGACTCTATTGGAATTTCGGTTCAAAACCCGGATACATCACAATTTGGGCAGTATGAACTTATGAAAGGCACCTCCATGGCAGCTCCCATGGTCACTGGCGCAGTGGCGCTTCTCAGTGAAATTCACCCGGAAGACAGTGTTTCCAACCGCAAAAACCGTCTTCTCACCTGTGTGAAAACCACAGCAGGCGTCACCGGAAAATGTTCCACCAATGGAGTCCTGGATCTGAGCCGGATGGACAGCTATACACCCCCGAACAGCCCGTCCGTGGCACCGCCCTTCTCTGTCACCACAGATCCGAAAAAAAACACCACAGTGACAAAGAAGATCAAAGTAAAGAAAATAAAGATCAGCGCTTCAAAAACCTCCCTTAAGGCCGGTAAAAAACGAAAACTGAAAGTGCATGTCTCCCCTTCCAATGCTACAAATAAAAAAGTAAAATGGAGTTCTTCTAAGAAAAAATGGGCAACGGTAAACAGCAAAGGGGTCGTCACTGCTAAAAAGAAAGGCCGGGGACATACTGTTAAGATTACGGCTGCAGCCAGGGATGGAAGCCGTAAAAAAGCAGTGTTCAAAATCCGCATCAAAAAATAAGCAGTCATATCGATGACCGCTGTCCAGAACCTGGAAATGCCGCTAAAAGCGGCATTTCCTTATATAGAAGCTGATTACATCACGTGTATAAATCTTTCACAGTTTATCCTGTATGTGGCAGAACATCCGTGTTTGTGCTTATGCGTACATTTTATCTTGATTTTTCTTGTACTTTTACATATACTTAACTGTAAAAGAAAAAATCTTTGCTGTGGAGGTTATCATATGAAACACTATAAAAAAGTCATTCAGTGGTTTATAGACAAATTTAGTGAAAACACCCTGTCCATTCATTCTGCCCATGTGGTGTTTTTTATTATGGTCTCCTTCTTTCCTTTTGTCATGTTTTTTTTCACTCTTTTAAAATACACACCATTATCAGAAGAGAACATGATCCGGATGCTGCAGGCTGTTATACCTGGCAACCTGAATACGATTTTCTCCCGCTGGATCAATGAAGCATACCACCAGGCATCTGGTACGCTGCTGTCCATCACAGTGATCACAACGCTCTGGTCCGGTTCCAAGGGATTTATGGGGATCACCTACGGACTGGATAAGATCTACGGCGTAAAAAACCAGAGGAACTGGTTTCTTAAACGTGTTTCCTCTCTTTTGTACACCCTTTCTTTTGCTGTGATCCTTCTGATTTCGCTGATCGTACTCGTCTATGGAAATAAAATACTGCTTGCCATAGATTCCTTTTTTTCCATCGAGACGCCTTTATTTATCGGCATCTTTTCCCTGCGATCCATTCTTGGTTTTTCCATTTTTTTCCTTTTCTTTCTCTTGCTCTATTCCTTTATCCCGGACCGCAGGCCAAAGATCAAGGAAGAGATCCCCGGCGCCCTGTTTACCTCGGTGCTCTGGATGCTGTTCAGCTACCTTTTTTCTATTTATGTGGATTATTTTACCAACTTTTCTTCCGTCTATGGCAGCCTGACCTACATCGTACTCATCATGCTATGGCTCTATATATGTATGGATATTTTATTCACTGGCGCCCTGATCAACCGCTTTCTTGCTGAGGGCAATGTCTTTGTTGTCAAAAGAGAAAAGAAAAAACATCATCTCACCTCAGTTCCATCAAAATAGTAACCTAATATATCGGTAAAACTCCTTCCCCGCTGTGCCAGCTCGTTGGCTCCGGTCTGGCTCATCCCAGTTCCATGGCCAAAACCGCCGCCCCGGAAATCATAAGAGCTTCCATTCTTATCCATGACAAAGAAACCACTGGGAAGCATAGTCATGCCTGACACGCATTTCCCATCGTTCTTTTTCACAATGGCATTTTCATGAAATACAAGCATCCGGATGTTGTACTCAGAATACACCCGCACCGTCGCCTCTGTCCCTACGATGACTGCCATATATACAACACCACCGCTTTTTCTTGTTTTAATCTTGATTTTTTTGAGTTTGCCAACGCCGTTTATCTGCTGAGGCACATAGCTTCCGTCTGGCTGCTTGACCTGTATCTTTTCTCCTGCCGCCTGGCATCTCTCTCCAATCTTTGTATTGATATTATTTTCTATATCCCCCAGGGAAATGGTCGTGCTCCAACGGTACCAAGACTGGGATTTATCCAGCACATTTCTGTCCTGATCCAAAAATTTGCGGAAAAGGTCTTCATTACCAAAAGTTCCGGAGACCAGCTTTGCCTGTTCTTTTTTATCCCCTTCCTGACTGTCCGGTTCCTGAAGCCTGCCAGTCAGATAAGGAAGCTCCGTTCCGCTAAAATCTACATCTTTCGCTGAGGTTGTTGCTCCACAGGAAGTTGAAAAGAAATAGGTAGAAGCGATCTTATCCTTATAATATACCTTTTGTCCTTTCGTAGCATCCACTGCCTGATTGCAGCGCTCATCCTCTCTGGTATTATTATAAACCTGATAGGATACGCTGTCATCTACATGGGCACCCATCTCCTTCAGGCGGTTGTTTTTGATGTGCCTCGCCGCATAGCTTCTGGCACAGACCGCTTGGGCCTTCAATGCTTCCGGATGATATTCTGCCGGCATCTCACTGGGGATCACTCCATACAGGTATTCTTCCAGAGACAGTTCATTGATGATATGAAGCCCGTCTCCAGCTTTGACGATCTCTAACTCTCCCCGATAGATCGGCGCCCCCTTTCCCCGCTTGAGGCTGGACAGTTCAATGCGGCCTCCCTCTTCACAGGTTATAGTGATCCGCTTCTCTTTCATACCAGCAGAAGTGATCTCATAGGTTTCACCAGGCTGGTACTCCCTCTGGGTCTTTCCCTCTCTCACGTAAATCTTTTTTGTTCCCCGCAGTTTCACAGAAGCGTGTTCATAACCGCTGAAATTTTCTGTTTTGAGGATCACCCGGATCTGCTGCTGCTTCTGTGTCTCGCTGCTCTCCTCCTCTTCTGTATTTCCCCGGAACAAAACGCTGCAGATCTTTCCACCCGCCACCACAAATTCTGCATCCGTCTGCCCAATATAGAGATTATCCCTGGAGCAGCTGGAGATCCCATCCTTCACCGCATACCATCTGCAGTTTTCTTCCTCTGGAAGTGTCCCATAATCCGCCACATCCACCGAGCCGCTCTCCACCGCCAGCACCTTTCCCCGGATGATCTCCGGCTTACAGACGAGGCTTTCTACCTCCCCCTTCCGGATGCATACATCGGCGATCCCCCGGTACTCCTGATCCTGGAAATCTCCTTTTACTTTATAATCTGCCTCACCTTCCTTTGAGTACAGGTGAAGCTTATCTCCCTTTTCTTTTACCACATAGGCGTTCTTTATATCTCTGGCGGACACAATGTCCCGTCCATCTCTCCAGGACTGATATAACCACATTCCGCCTGTGGAGAGAAATATGATGGCAAAGACTATAAAAATGGAACCAGTTCTCTTCAAAAAAAGCCCCCCTTACACAAGTCCAAAGTTTTTCACCTTAAAACTTATGCAAGACAGGCTGTAGGTATACCATGGAAATTATAGGGAACCAGGGATCCTTACTATGACTTCCATATCTTTCCTTTTTAGTCCTCCATTATGTCTACATCTTCTCCACGGAGGATCTTATTTATATTACGTACTGCACACATCTTTCCGCACATGGTGCAGGTATCTTCTTTTTCGGGTTTGCTCTCCGACCGGTACCGGCGGGCTTTTTCCGGATCAATAGCAAGTTCGAACTGTCTCTCCCAGTCAAGTTCACGGCGCGCTTCACTCATCTGGTAATCCCAGTCCTTCGCCCCAGGAATCCCTTTAGCCACATCTGCCGCATGGGCAGCTATACGGGAAGCTATGATCCCTTCTTTTACATCTTCCACGGTAGGAAGGCGAAGATGTTCTGCCGGCGTCACATAACAGAGGAAGGAGGCTCCATAAGTAGCTGCGATCGCCCCGCCAATGGCACTTGTAATATGGTCATACCCCGGCGCCACATCTGTAACAAGAGGTCCCAGCACATAAAATGGCGCCCCCTTGCAGACAGTCTGCTCGATCTCCATGTTTGCACGGATCTGGTTCAAAGGCATGTGCCCTGGTCCCTCGATCATTACCTGAACATTGTGATCCCAGGCACGCTGTGTCAGCTCGCCCAGAGCCACCAGTTCCGAAATCTGGGAAATATCCCCTGCATCTTCGATGCTTCCCGGACGACAGGCATCCCCTAGACTGATGGTCACATCATATTTCTCACAGATATCCAGAAGTTCATCGTATCTCTCATAAAATGGATTTTCATTTCCCGTCAGCTCCATCCAGGCAAAAATAATAGAACCGCCGCGGGAAACGATATTCGTATGGCGCAGATGCTGCTTAAAGCGGTCTGCTGTGGCACGGTTGATCCCGCAGTGGATCGTCATAAAATCAACCCCGTCCTCTGCGTGCATCTTTACAACATCCATCCACTCGTCTGCTGTAATATCCTTCAATGCCTTGTTATAATACACCACCGCATCGTAGATCGGCACCGTCCCGATCACCGCCGGACACTCGTCGATCAGTTTTCTACGGAATTTCTTCGTATCCCCATAGGAACTCAGATCCATGATCGCCTCAGCCCCCATATCCACAGCGGCCTTTACCTTCTGCATCTCTACATCCAGATCCAGGCAGTCACGGCTTGTACCCAGATTTACATTGATCTTTGTCTTCAGCCTGTTTCCAATGCCATAAGGTTTGAGACATTTGTGATTTTTGTTTGCCGGGATCGCGACCTGACCCTTGGCAACCAGCTCCATCAAAACATCCTTGTCCATTCCTTCGTATTCACAGACGCCCTTCATCGCATCTGTAAAAATTCCTTTTCTCGCGGCATCCATCTGTGTTGTATAATTCATCAATACAATCCTCCATTTGCTCCCGGGGTTTTCCCGTATTATATTAAAATAAATAGATTTTTAACCCATCCAGATTCTCTCACCCATTGTACTAAAATCCCTTATTCTTGTCAACTTTTCTGCCATTCATTTCCTCCGAAACGACATTTTCAAACAATGAACCATCTTCGACAGCATGGGACGCAGCGGCCGGAGCCACAGCCAGAGACAGCTGTACATCCGGTACAGCCGGTTCCCGGCAGATATGGTTCTGCCGCCGCGGATCACCGTCGTAACCTTCCCTTTGATCTGGGTACTCCCGATAGGCCCCTCGACCTGCTTCTGGTTGTCTCCCACCATAAAAAAATCATCCCCGCGACGGCGGCAGATCCGGTGAAGGACGAGGATACTGCCCTCCCGCCGAAACAACACAATGTCCCCCCTGCGAAGCCTGGAGGGATCTTCCTGTTCGATGACCACCTCATCCCGCCCTGGCACGAGCAGAGGATACATGCTGTAGCCCTGTGGCTTGACACGAATCCGGTTCCCTTCCTCTAATAACTGCTCCAGATCAAGTCCGGTGTCCATATCTTCTCCCTCCCTTGCCATAGCGCGGCGGCGCCAAAGAATTTTCCTGGATTGTTTCGGTCTATTATAGCATTTTCTCGTAAAGAATGCTATAATAAAATCAATTGTTTAAGGGAGGTTTTCCATGAAACAGACCGATGGTTTTATTATAAAAAAAATAAATCAGATTTCCTACCTCCTTCCTGTGGGACAGCGGATCGCTGAACAGCGAAGAGGCATGAAATTAAACGAAACCGGAGAACAGATCTGGAAACTTATTCCGTCCGCAAAAAACCGGAATGAACTGCTGGCGCTTCTGGCAGATTATTATGAAATCCCCCAGGAAGACAAAACCATGTTGAAAAAAGACATGGATTCCTTTCTGGATCAGCTGGCTGCCTGGGGTATGCTGGAAGAACCTCCCCTGGCTGCGCCTGGTTCTGGGGTCGATATGAAGATCGGAGGACTGGCCATTCATCTTTCTGCCCAAGAGGAACTGATACCCTCAGAATTTCTGCCCTTTTGTACAGGAGAAGCCCAGTCTCCAGACATGACCATCGAGATCCTGCCCTCCACTGGTCTGTCTACCTCTTCTGCCAGCGGACAGCTTCGGATCCAGGCAGAGGATCTTCTCGTCTGTGAACAGGAACAGGAATACCGGATCCTGTTCCCCCTGTCGCCGCAGCTGCAGGAGTGCATACTACAAAAAGACGGAACGCTTGCCCGCTTTTACGTAATTCCCCCATACCGGGAACCTCTTCTGTCAGATCTGTTCCACGCCATCCGGCTGGTATTCCTATACATGGCAGCCAGACATGGACGTCTGGCGATTCATTCCGCCTCCCTGTACTACCGGGAGCAGGCATGGCTCTTTGCCGCCCCATCAGGCACCGGCAAATCCACACACACAAACTTGTGGAACCAGTATTTCCACACACCAGTATTAAACGGGGATCTGAACCTGATCTCCTGCGAAAAGGGAACCCCTATGATACACGGGATTCCCTGGTGCGGGACTTCCGGCATCTCCGATGTCGCTTCCCGCCCGCTGGGCGGGATCATTCTGCTCAAACAATCACCCACAAACCTGTGCCAGGAACCCACAGTTGATGAACAGACACTTCTGGTGCTGCAGCGGAGTATCTCCCCTGCCTGGACGGAGGATATGCTGGATAAGAACCTTCACATCGCCGCTGCTGTCACCGACTCCTGCTATATCACCCGTTTGTCCTGTAACAGGGAACGAGAGGCAGCGGAGTACATGAAGGCCCGCATCGATAGCCATCTGCAGCAGTTTAGGGAGCGCCCCCGCAGTAAATCGCTCAGAAATGAGGAATATTATGCTTGATACTTTGAAACATCTGAAAAAGCGGATTCAAGAGGGAATCCTCACAGATATGCTTTCCCAGACAAAATGGATCTACCAGTATGCCAGACGTTACTGGCTGGCGATCGTATTTTATACCCTGATCGGACTTATTGGAACCGTTGTTTCCCTGGGAAGCAGTCTGGTTTCCAAGGATTTGATAGATATCATCACCGGGCATCAGACCGGCGAGCTGCTAAAGGCATTTTGCGCCATGATCGGCCTGGCGCTGGGCAGTACTGTGATGAACCAGTTTTCCAGTTACATGTCAAACTGGATCAGCATAAGGGTAGATAATGAGATCAAAGCGGATATCTTTTCTAAAATGCTGGTAACAGACTGGGAGTCCATCTCTACCTACCATACCGGAGACCTGCTGACCCGCTGGAGTTCCGACGCCTCCAATATCTCAAACGGCATCCTGAATTGGATCCCCAGCCTGATCATCAATACTTTTAAATTCATCAGTGCCTTTGCCATCGTGATTTACTACGATGCTTCTTTTGCTGTGTTTTCCTTTATCGGCATTCCCGTGACGCTTCTGATGTCCCGGACACTGATGAAACGGATGATCCACAACAACCAGAAAAGCGCCGCCTTAAATGCCCGCATGTCTGGTTTTCATCAGGAAGTATTTTCCAATATCCAGACCATAAAAGCCTTTGACCTGATCCCAGTCTACATCAACTATCTAAAGAGTCTGCAGAAGGAGTATCTTTCCATGCGGCTGGATTTCCAGAAAATGTCCATGCTGTCCTCCATCCTCATGTCTATTGTGGGTCTTATCGTCAGCTACAGTTCCTATGGCTGGGGAATTTACCGGGTCTGGGACGGCGTCATCAGCTATGGTACCATGACTATGTTCCTCTCCCTGTCCGGCACACTGACCGGAACGCTGAATGCCCTGATCGGTCTGGTTCCCAATGCCATCAGCCTGACCACTTCTGCCGGCCGCCTGATGGACATTCTGGATATGCCCAAGGAGGACTTTAGTCAGGACGACGCCGTAATTTCCTTTTACGAACGTCACCGGGAACAGGGAATCCGCCTGGATGTTTCTCATATCAATTATTCATATCAGGCGGGGACAAAAGTATTTGAAAATGCCAGTCTCCACGCCTCCCCCCATGAGATCATTGCCCTGGTAGGACCCTCCGGGGAGGGAAAAACCACAATGCTACGTCTAATCCTGGCGCTGCTGACTCCTCAGGGAGGAACCATAACACTTCAGGGCACAGGTCCGGGAGCCACGGAATCTCTCTCCCTATCCCCCTCCTGCCGCAAACTTTTTTCCTATGTTCCCCAGGGAAATACTATGTTTTCCGGCACCATCGCAGAAAATATGAGAAATGTCAAACCCGATGCCTCCGACGATGAGATCATCCATGCCCTGGAAATGGCATGTGCATGGAAATTTGTGTCCGCTCTGCCAGAGGGCATCCACAGTAAGATCAAGGAACGGGGCGGGGGCTTTTCGGAAGGTCAGGCCCAGCGTCTTTCCATCGCCAGGGCGCTGTTGCGCAGATCTGCCTTTCTGCTTCTGGATGAAGCCACCTCCGCACTGGATATCGAGGTAGAGCGCCAGATCCTGCAGCATATTCTGGAGGACCGCTACCCAAGAACCTGCATCGTCACCACTCACCGGCAGGCTGTCCTTAAGATCTGCAGCCGGATATACCGGATTCAGGGCAAAAAGTGTGTTCAGATAGAAAAAAAAGAAACCCCCGGATCATAGAGAGATTTTTCACAACATAAATATCTCTGCTTCTAAACCGGAAATTTCTTTTCTATTTAAATCGTTTAAACTATTAATCAGTCATTTTCACACTAGTAACCTGAAGTCCCGTATCCGCTGTGACGATCAGATCCCCAAGCCCAATGTTATCCGTCGGATTCTGATGATAAAAGTAATCAATCACAAGAGTTGTTCCTGTACCAAGACCAACAAGAGTTCCATTGCTGTGCTTATATTCAACAGGCAGATTAAAGGATATCGTCATCGTCTGTTTGTCTTTTGTGTGGTCCGCCTGATGTTTGCCATCGATCTGGATCCGATAATCACCGCGGCCATTCTGCATCTCCTGATGAACTCGTGTAGTAATGGTATAACATCCACTGGCAGCATATACGCCCTCACTCAGCTCTTCATTGATCAAGATGGTCGGTTTACTATACTCTTTCATACGTTCATCCTCCATAAAATAAAAAACAATAAACTATTATACATCTATATCGGTATTATATAACATTTCTTTATACTTTGTCAATGATCCGTATCCCTAATTGTCTTTCCCAAATTTTTGAATAAGTAAAGATCCTTCGTATACCGGCTCCGCTCTTTTGTCCTTTTAAGCACCTCGAAGAAAGAAATCCCCCGGATCTTCCTGTTGTTCCGGCAGAACTTTACAAAAGTCACCGCCCACAATACCGGCCAGAGCGGCAGGAGGCGACTTCCGCCGGGATACCCCAGCCGCATCTGGTGATGAAACTCACGGATATAATCCATAAAGCTATTTCCCCGGAGTACCACCATCCGGCTTTTTTCATGGAGACCAAACTCCTCGGCATCGAGGATCTCCCTCATGAATACCTCCACAGACCCCTGGAAAGTTCCTGTCAAAATCTCTTCTGCTCTCTCTCTGCCCAAACCGAGATATTTCGTACAAAGGGAGGTGATCATATCAGAAAATCCCGTCAGACCAGTCTGCCGGATCCACCGGAGATACCGTTCCTGTTCTGTCCGGGGCACCATCCCGTTCCACAGCACAACCCAGTCACAGAGCAGCTTCAGGCCAAACCCTGCCCGCAGAAAATGCTGCAGCATATGAAGAAGCAGCTGAAAGGCATGGTCGCCCTTTTCCAGTACCGGGAAATCCAGCCCCATCACATTGTCCAACCGGATCCGCTGGCGTAACTGATCCATCCGGTTCTTAAGAAAACTGTTAATCTTTTCACTGTCAAAGGGTTCTGCCATCATCACATGCAGCTCCACATCAATCCCCTCTCTGGTACGCCATACTTGATGATGATTTCCATTCTCGCCAGGTTTTCTGTCGAATCCCATCTTTTGGAAAACCTTTTCTGCCTTCCCAAGCTGCTCCGGTTCCATCAAAAGCACATCCACATCTCCGGATTTGCGCAGTTCCGGTACTGGATAGTCCCCTGCGGCAGCAGCCCCTTTAAGAACAGCAGCAGCTATTCCCTCCTCTTCCAGTCCCTTTACCACATAATGGGTAAGAAACATCAGATGATAGCTCTGCTGAACCGTTCGACGGCTCTCCTGTTCCAGGCAGATCCGGAAGGATTCGGGAAGGGGATATCCCTGTTCTACAAGAGGATACAATAATGGCAGCACCGCATGGACCTGAGCCAGTCTCAGGATCTCCTCCCAGCACTCATTGGAAAACGGCCGATCTGGAACTTTCGCCACCCCTCCTGAAAGCACCGCCGCCAGACAGGCAAAAAGCTCTTTTTCACTCCGGGAAAATGTCTTCTTTATCTTATTCTTATTACCCATTGGCTCTTCCCCTCCATTTTTCTGTCAGATCCATAAACTTCTTCCACAAAAACCGGAATTCCTTCGTGCGGAAATAACAGAGAAGGAAAATAAGATTTGGAACCGTGATACAAATCAGCAGGCGGATTCCCAAAATCCTCCACACCCCTCCCCCTGCTCTGAGACAGAGCATATTGGTCACAAAACCCGCTCCTGCCACCACCGCCGTATAAAACCCATAGCGCAGGAAATAAGAAGCTGCCCCGGTCTTTAAGCTGTGTCGGTACAGAATCCACGGCTCTACCCAGAAAGAGGTCAGGAGCGTGCTGATCAGCGTTCCGCCAAATACCCCCACCGTTCCGAACTGCCTTGCCAGGATGATGGAGATACCAAGGTTCAGCAGCGCCCCTGCCAGGGATTTGTACCGGTCAAACCAGAATAATCCCAATGAATCCCGAAATACCAGTGCCGCCTGCCGCATTCCCGTGACAAAGAAATTCAGACATAATACCAAAACCACTTCCATGGGAAATACATACTGGGCGCCAAAGCTGATCTCCACAAAAGGATTTAACAGTTGATAGAGGCAGATCACAGCAAAACCATACATCCACTGTCCCACAAAAAAGGAACTCTCGAAGATCCGCCTCACCCGACCTCTGTCCTCGGTCACTCCCAGATTTCCCACGCTGGCTGTGATCCCCCGGAACACCTGGCTCACCAGCTGATGGATAGAACCGATCACCAGATAGTAATTGGAATAACAGCCCACGCTGATGATCCCCACGATGGAAGACAGCATTAGATTGTCGGTGTTATTCACCACCACATCCCCGATCTTGTGCATAAGCATGGCACGGATGTTTTTAAATATTCCCTTTCTTTCTTCTGGATCCAAAGGCTGGACATCCTTTTCTCCCAGATAGGGATAGAGACGGTTCGCCTTCCTGGATATGCTGATATTATTTCCCAGGGTACACAATATATATATGACGAGGAACAATATAAAATTATGGGTCGCCAGAAGAAGTATGATCTGTAGCGTATCCTGGATCAAAAGAAATATCATCTGGTAGATCTCCCCGATATAGCTGAGCTGATGGGCATCGATCAGTGTCTTTTTGTAGATCAGCAGATAGGACAGCACCGAATTCGCCAGATACATCAGATAGATCAGTATAAGATGATCCACCTCCGGCTGATGCCGGATGAGTACATCCATAAATGGGATGACCGCCAGCCCTCCTGCCAGGACGATCCCTGCCACAATACGATAAAACCGACAGTACAACTTCATAAGGGACTTCTGCCGCTCATGATCCCCCTCCGCGATCGGCTTATAAAGGGCATAGGTGATGGCGGTACCCACCCCCAGTTCAGACAGCGCCAGTACATTCAGCACATCCGAAAAGAGACCATTTACCCCGACATAACTCTCACTGAGACAATGAGTGAACACCACTCTCGTAGCAAACCCCATCAGGATCGCCACGATCTTTGATACCATCGCCGCAGTAGTATTGCGCACCGAGTGCTCCGTTCTGCTTTTTTCCATCACTTTCTTTCACCCCCTTTTACTTTTTTATCGTATTCTTTCTGCTTCTATGCTATACTTAGCTCAATAGCGCTGATCGGGGTCAGCTCAATGCCGCTGATCGGATATGCCCTCCCGGCGGCGACACCATATTTAGGAAAGGAAAAATTTTTCATGTCCCATTTTATACATAAAAAATTATATATTCTGTTGGGCAGCCTGGTACTGTTATTCGGGCTGTGCGCCCTATTTTTCTTCGCAGCGTCCCGCGTCCACTATGAGAGTGCAGCTATGACAGAGAGCAGTGAGATCCTGGACAATCCCTATTGCGGGTTCTATCACCTCTATGGCTATCTTCTGTCGGACAAAGGCAGGAAACCCGCAAAGCAGTGGTGTGAAAATATGCTGGCCAACGACTCCCAGTCCATCCTTCTGCTGCAGATCAACCTGAAAAATTATTCCAGCAGCCCCATCAGCAGCTCTGCCCTGGATCAGCTGGATACGATACTTTCTACATTTTCCAGCGCAGACAGACAGATTATTATCCGCTTCCTCTATGACTGGGATGGCAGTGCCCTCCAGACGGAGCCCGCCAGCCAGGACCGGATCCTGTCCCATATGAAACAGGTGGCGCCAGTGGTGAACCGCTTCTCCAGCCATGTTTTTCTCCTGCAGGGGATATTTACTGGGAACTGCGGGGAGATGAACCAGACCCATTATGGAGACAGGGAACATCTCTCTCTGTTTATGGAAACCCTTGCCTCTTTGACCTCCCCGGAAATATTTTTATCGGTGCGGACGCCACAGCATCTGAGGACCATCACAGGTACCAGAACGCCCTTGGACAGCAGCCAGGCATATAACGGAACCCTTCCGGCGCGCCTCGGCCTCTACAATGACGGTATGCTCGGTGATGCGTACGACTGTGGCACCTACGATGACACTTCTTTTGCCGGAGCCAGCGATGCCGCCGAAAAAGGAACCCGGTTCGAAGAAATCCGGTTTCAGAACCAGCTCTGCCTGTACGTGCCCAACGGCGGTGAAGCCGTCCTGGATAATCCTTACAACGACCTGGAACGGGCAGTCCAGGATCTGAGGCAGATGCATGTCTCCTATCTCAGTACCGACCATGATTCTTCGGTACTGGACAAGTGGAGAGCTTCCCGGTACCAGGGAAATCCCGGTGATCCCTTCGACGGAGCCAGCGGCTATGACTATATCGCCGCCCATCTGGGCTACCGGTATGTGCTGCGGGATTCCTGGATGACAGGCACAGAAGGATTCCATTCCCAGCCTGCCCTGCACATCACCCTGGAAAACACCGGATTCTCGCCAGCCTACCGCTCCTTTAACACAGAAATCCTTCTTCAGAATAGTTCCAGTGGAGAAAAAATCTCCCTTCCCGTGGCTTTTGACAACCGGACCCTGCTGCCTGACAAGCCACATACCTTGTCAGTATCCATGGATATAACATCACTTACCGAGGGAACCTGGCAGGTCTCACTGTCCATGACCGACCGAACCACCAGCATTCCCATCCGGTTCGCCAATGACGGGCAGAACTCAGAAAAAGAGGTGGTCTGCGGACAGATCAGCATAAAATAACCTCGCCCAGCAGCAGGCGCCCCTTCTCTCCCTGGCGGTTGGCAAAATATACCGTCCTCCCATCATGGCATCTGTGCATTGAGAGAAAATATTTTCCCTGCCCGGATATCAGGCGCTGTGACAGACATACCCTCTCACCAGGGTTCCAGTTTCTTACATCCGTTTCGATCCTCAGGAACTCCGTATTCCCGTCCAGATCATCATATTCCAGCAACAGTTGTGCCTCTTCATACATTCTGGCAAAACCTATATTTTCGATCTCCAGCTGCAGTTTCATTTCCTTCCTCTTCGGTTTTAGTTCTGCCTGACGTACTACAAACCGGTATCCGAGATGGCGGCCGATGTAATCAAAGCCATTCATCCCCTGCCAGACGTCCTCCTTTTCCCATCTCAGCTTTTGCCAGATCTCAAAGACCCTCTGGTCATGATCCCGGTTGAGGTAGGAAAGGTTCATCTGGGACAGCCGACCGGCGATCTGCCCCAGAGACATCTTTTCTATCATCTCCCCATAGACCACCTCGCCACCCTGGGGCACATACCGGCATAACCGTTCCTCAAAATCCAGTTCCTCCCCAGGGAGCCAGGGCTGTTCCCAGCCGGCTTCTTCCCTGGACTGATACCCAAAGGTACCAAGATCTGTCTCTGAAGCAAGAATGCCATCGTTGTACAGCCCGGTCTTAACACCTCTTGCAGCTCCCTCCCAGTCCTCCTGGCCAAAGAGCTGTCTCCACTGGACTGGTTTCCGCACAGAATGATAAATACTGCCTCCCGTGCCTTCCCGGAAAATTGACGCCAGACGGCGCAGATATCTGGCAGACAGATATCTTGAAGTGTGCATTTCTCCCCAGCTCCCCACAAGAATCCCCTGATACACAAAGATAAACTGTGCCTTTGTTCCCATCAGTTCCGACAGCTGCTGAAAATGTCTCTCGACTATGGCAAAGCGGTCTGGTTCGTTTTCCAGCCCTTTTCCCTCCAGATCATAGACAAAACGCAGCAGGATATCCTTCCCAGCCTCAGAAAAAGTCTTTAAGATACAATGGATCCAGTCCAGTTCTTCCTGATTTATAGCTTCCCCGCTGGCGGGTATGCGGATCAGGAGAAGCACAAGGGCATCCGTTTTATGCAGACTGCTCCTCATTTCCTCCGGCGTCCGGCAGGTTTCGGTTTCAAAGGTGTGGATCTGGTACCAGCCCCGACCGGGATTGTACAGCTCTTCGGCAGATTCTATGAGTTCAGAGGGTTGAACCCTCCACCTATGCATCCTTTTCATCGGCAGCCCCCGCATCCAGCTTGAATATTCGTATTCCTACCCAGACAGCAAGAATGGAAAACAGCATCCGGCACATATAAAACAATGGCTTTAAACCGGAGTGCATACTGACTCCCTCGGTCCGCGGGTGCATCACCGCCGGAACCTCCACCAGACGGAAGCCGAGTAGCAGCATCTGCATGATGATATTGGCATCGGGATACCGGTCGTCAAAATGATTGTAGCGGGAATAAAAGATAACCACCCGGCGGCTGAGCCCCTGCAGGCCTGTGGTGGGATCCGCGATCTTCCGTTTGGTTCCGAGGAAGATCATGGTGCGGAACAGGGACCAGGCAAGTCTCTTTGCCAGAGACACGGGAAAAGGAGTGCTTCCCTCCATAAATCTTGATCCCAGCACAATATCCGGTTTCTTACCCTGTTCATCCGCCGTCTTTAATTTCTCATAGATCACAGGTATATTGCACACATCATGCTGGCCGTCCGCATCCATCTGGATCACATACTCATATCCCCTGCGGATCGCATATTTGTATCCCAGCTGCAGGGCGCTTCCATAGCCCAGATTAAATACATGGGTAACGATCTGGTATTTCCGTCCCTTTACGATCCAGTTGGTGGCATCCGAAGATGCATCGTTCATGATCAACACATCTGCAATAGCAGCAATGTCCGGCTGTTCCAGCTGGTCCAGCAGTTTCTCAATATTTTTTTCTTCATTGTACGCGGGAATTATGATCAGCAGTTCCTTCGTCTCTTCCATATCATCACCTCCCTAGCCTTCCGTGATCAAATCCAGCAGCCGGTTCAGCTGCTCTCTCTCCACAAGATCCTTTTTTGCTGCTTCCTCTCCGTAACGCCGGCATGCCTCCGGGTCCCGCAGCAGTGCACAGATTCCATCCCGGATCCCCTCTGCAGACAGTTCACACATCCTTCCGTCAATACCGTCCCTGACCTGTTCCCTGTTGCCGCTGCAGTCAGAAACCAGGATCGTACATCCCAGCGTCTGTGCCTCCTGAATGGCGATGCTTTTTCCCTCAAAACGGGTGCAGTGGACATAAAGATCTGTCTGGGCGTAATAAGGATATGGGTTTTTTTTGGCTCCCAGCAGAAGGAAGTCTTTTTCCAGACCATACTGCTGGATCTTTTTCTCTAATGGTCTACGCTCCTCACCCTCTCCCAGCACGTACCATCTTACATTTTCTCCCTTTTCCTTTAACAGCTTCATCGCCTCCACTGCCGTTTCATAAGCCTTCTGGGCAGTAAGCCTCCCCACAGTAAGGATACGGACACCGTCAAAATCATCCTCAAACCCTCCAGGAAGCGCCGCCTGCTCCCGAATCCTTCCCGGATCGATCATATTATGAAAGACCTCCGTCTTTTCCCTGTATTCCGGATAGGTCTCCAGAAAATGCCGGCGCACCTCATCTGACACCGTGTAGATCCGGTCAAAACCAGCATAACAATCCCGGTCCAGGGATCTGGTATACCCGGCTTTCCCATAATCTATATGGATAAACCCTGCCTTTTTCGCCGCCTTTACATGATCTGCCACATAATAAGCGGAACCTCCCTCCAGATAGGCCACAGCCAGATCATAGGTTTCTTCTGGCGCCTTCGCTCCATCAGACATCACCCTCCACAATAATTTATCTGGCAGCAGTCTTCCCTTCTGGACCATGGAAACCAGATTCTTTATAAGATAGGGAAGATTACGGAACACACTCCCCCGCCGGAATAATGTCCGGAGCACATAGCGGTTCAGCCTCTTTTTCCCCTCCCTGCCCAGTACCGATTCCCGGCAGAAATCTGCATTGAGAAGCCTGACATGGGAAGGCAGCTGATCTACCATCTCCCCCTGGTTCAACAGAACAAAAAGCGAGATCTCGTATTTCCTAGGGGAAAGACTGCGCAGAAGTTCCAGCATCGCAGTCTCTGCCCCGGCTCCTCCCAGGGTATTGATAACAAATAATATCTTCTTCACACACACACCTCCCGTCTGTTCCAGCGTCTCCAGACTGTGTACACTAATTTTTCTTCTTGAGCTTCTCCAGCTCCGCCAGGATCCGCTCATTTTCCTGATTCAGCAGAGAGACCTGCATGGCAAGCTCCTGATTTTTACGGCTCAGGACGGACAGCTGGATGCTCAGAAAATACAGACAGCACACAACACAGCTTCCTGCCACTATGATAAGCAGCATACCCGTTCCGCTGACATACTGGCTCAGCGTGACCGGGCGGAGGAGGCTCCCCGCCAACACCAGAAGAAAGGAAATTACCCCCCAGAGCAGGCAGAACTGCTCTTTTAACCGCCGTTTTGCCAAAGACAATATGGTCTGCATGAAAATTAATACACCCGCTGTGATCATTACGATCCGTAATATCTCTCCTGTCTGCATGGACCTCACTCCTCCTTATTTTCTATATGCTGTAATACCATCGAATACCGGTCAAACACTTTGGAATCCGGCTGTTTCCCATGACCCGCCTGTAATATATTTCCCCGGCAGAACACATGCTCATCCAGATGCTTCTCCAGCCAGTTCAGGCGGCAGTAGGCACTGCACCACCCCAGAAAAGCCCCGGTGAACACACCGATCCCATACCAGATCTCAGTGAGATTCACTGCCACAATGCTGGCACCAAGGGTAGACAGGCAAAAGATCAGCGCAGTGAGAAGGGATCCCGTGAGGTCATTAAAATAATATAGGAAAATAATCGCAGCATACATGACAAATAATATAAAATAACCTGCTGCCAGGCACGGATAAATCTTCATCACCATTCCCCCAAAACCAAACCTGGGAAGCAGGATAATACAAAGGAAAAACAAAACCGCGGAAATAATGAACTGAATTCTTCCAAGGTTCAGCAATTCCTCAGAAACCTGTCGGAACATCTGTTTTTTGGCCAGGTCAATATCCATCTCCCTGCCGCCGATCACCGCCTCCGAATAGGTCTTATATCTCTCGTGAAAATGCATTTCTATCCGGGAGATAAAAATAACTGAGGTAGATATATTGGTAAACATGGCAAGGCAGGTCGCCAGGTCATAGGAAGGGGCACTCACAAAGGTATCTGCCACCACCA
>CAMXSH010000051.1 GCA_947246475.1 uncultured Roseburia sp. | reverse complement strand
TGGGCTATCGCCAAACGGTAAGGCACTGGACTCTGACTCCAGCATTTCAAGGTTCGAATCCTTGTAGCCCAGTTAAAAGGAAGCTTTGAATGACGGAAGGCGTTTTTCAAAGCTTTTCTTTATTTCTATAGAACCTTATAGAAAAATCAGGAATGGAGATTAACATGAGCGACATATTAAAACAGGAGATCGAGAAGCGCAGGACATTTGCTATCATCTCGCACCCGGACGCAGGAAAGACAACACTGACGGAAAAGTTCTTATTATATGGAGGGGCGATTAATCTTGCTGGTTCAGTAAAGGGTAGGAAAGCTGCCAAACATGCCGTATCCGACTGGATGGAGATTGAAAAGGAACGTGGAATCTCTGTCACCTCTTCTGTGCTCCAGTTCAATTATGACGGATTCTGCATTAACATATTAGACACTCCGGGACATCAGGATTTCTCGGAGGATACTTACCGTACGCTGATGGCGGCAGATTCTGCTGTCATGGTGATCGACGGCTCCAAGGGCGTGGAGGCACAGACCATTAAACTTTTCAAAGTCTGTGTCATGAGAGGAATCCCTATCTTTACTTTTGTAAACAAAATGGACCGGGAGGCAAAAGATCCCTTTGAGTTGATCGATGAGATTGAAAACGTACTGGGGATCCGCACCTGCCCTGTCAACTGGCCCATCGGCTCCGGAAAGAATTTTAAGGGCGTCTACGACCGGAATACAAAGACGATTTCCCGATTTATCGCCGCCGATAACGGACACAAGATCGAATCGGTGGAAGCAAGCCTGGGCGACAGCGGACTGGATGAACTAATCACCAAGGAATATCATGATATATTAGTGGATGAGATCGAGCTTCTGGACGGCGCCAGTGATGAATTTGATCTGGAAAAAGTGCGTGACGGCAAATTATCACCAGTATTTTTTGGCTCAGCGCTGACGAATTTTGGAGTGGAAACCTTTTTACAGCATTTTCTGGAAATGACCACCTCTCCTCTCCCCCGGCTCTCTGGTGAGAATCCCGTGGATCCTTTTTCTGAGGATTTTTCAGCATTTATCTTCAAGATCCAGGCAAATATGAACAAAGCCCACCGGGACCGCATCGCATTTATGCGCATCTGCTCTGGCAGATTCACTGCTGGTATGGAGGTTATGCATGTCCAGGGAGGCAAAAAGATCCGTCTGGCACAGCCCCAGCAGATGATGGCACAGGAGCGCAAACATGTGGAAGAGGCCTATGCTGGGGATATCATCGGCATTTTTGATCCAGGGATCTTCTCCATCGGCGATACACTGTGCAAGTCTGGGAAAAATATCCGCTATGCAGGCATACCAACCTTTGCCCCGGAGCATTTTGCCAGGGTCCGCCAGGTAGATACCATGAAGCGGAAACAGTTTATGAAGGGGATCACCCAGATCGCCCTGGAAGGCGCCATTCAGATCTTTCAGGAGTTTAATACTGGAATGGAAGAGATTATTGTCGGCGTCGTAGGAGTCCTCCAGTTTGAGGTTCTGCAGTACCGCCTGCAGAATGAATATAATGTAGAGATCCGCATGGACCAGCTTCCATATGAGCATGTGCGATGGATCGAAAATGAAGATATCGACGTAAACTCCCTCTCTGTCACTTCTGACACAAAGAAAGTGAAAGATTTCAAAGGAAACCCGCTGCTACTGTTTACCCATCCCTGGAGCATCCAGACCGTACTGGATCGAAACGATGGCCTGCAGCTGGGAGAAGTCTCCAATGCGGCTATGTAATCTTTATAATGCTCAGAACATAATTCTGTGGAAATAAATATAAGGAGGAAACCATGTTATGAAAAAGTTTTATAAAATACTCTTGTTAGCTGCTCTTGGCACAACTTTGTGTCTGTCGGCATCCCGTCCGTCAGAGGCAAAGAAAAATTTTACCTTATCACCATCTTCTAAGCCATATAAAAATAAATATGTGAAGACGCCGGCCTACAATAAATATACCAGACATTATCTGATGCTCCGCTCCTATCTGGACGAAATGTCCAAAAGAGGCGGCGGAACCCTGACGCTGAAAAAGGGAACCTACAACCTGACCAACGCCCTGCCGATCTCTTCTAATATAACAGTGATTCTGAAAGATGGCGTGGTCATGAACAAGACGGATAACACCCACACAAAAAAATTAAAGGCGGGACATATCATGTTTGAATGTGTACGCAGCTCCCGGCTGAAAAAAAAGAATTCCATCGGCGGCTACGGCGGTGAGAAGAACATCCGCATCGCTGGTGAAGGTAAGGTGGTGATGAATCTGGCAAAATGCAACAAGAGCGAGGCGATCCGGGTTCCTCACTGCTCCAACGTGACCATCGAAAATATTTCATTCACCAATCTGCGCGACGGTCATTTTATCGAGATCACCGCTGGAAAGGATGTGACTGTGACAAACTGCTCTTTCGCCAACAATAAAAACGGGGAGCGCTGCGCCATTAACTTAGATACTCCAGATAAGGTCACCAACGGCTTCAACGGCAAGTATTCAAAATTTGACAAGACGCCGGATCTAAACATCACAATCCAGAACTGCACCTTTACAAATCTGTACCGGGGAATTGATACCCACCGTTTTTCACCAAACAAATACCACACCAACGTACAGATCCTGAACTGCACCTTCCGCAACAGTGTCCAGAGCCCGATCATGATGGAAAACTGGAAAAATGCTGTGATCCGCGGGAACATCATCGATGGCGTACAAGGCTGGAATGGAAACGATATCCAAAAAGAAAAATTTGGAATCTTCATGCGGGGCGGCGTGATCGATCCCATCATCAGCGGAAACACCTTCCAGAACGTTTACATGCCATTTTATGCCAAAGGGCATAAAGAGCCTGCGGGGGACATCGCGGCGAGCTATCCCGCCACCTACAACAGTTTTTCTCCCGCTTCTATTGAGTCAATGAAACAGAATACTCTGGGTACAAATGCCGTCCTCCGGTATTTTGCCATCAACAACCATGATATCCTGTATATCGCTAAGAGTGACAAACACTACAGCAGTTATTATTTCACACAGCCATAACAAAAAACACCAGTGTCTTATAAGAGCTTAGGACACTGGTGTTTTTTCCTATTCACATAACTTTAAAAACATGTTATAAAATTCCGGGCTGCTTCGTTTTAGATTCACCGGATGCCCCTCGGCATCCAGAAAACAGTGGCTGCTCTCTCCGGTGCAGCGCAGCTCTTTTGACACCTTTTCTCTCACCTCATAAGTTATGACAAGACGGATCCCATTGAATTTTTTCACGTTGGGAATAATCTCCACCATCTCTCCAAATCTGGTCATGGCGGCGTACTGGCAGGATACGGATACCACCGGGCAGATGATCCCTTTCTCTTCCATCCTCTCGTATCCAAGACCGCCTTTTTCCATCAGGTCGATGCGGCACTCCTCAAACCATCGGATGTAATTGGAATGATGCACCACCTTCATCTGATCCGTTTCATAATATTGTACTTTATGTTCGTAAGAATGTATCATTTTTCTTTGTCCTTTCTGGCTCATGTACTGCCATTTATGCTTCCTTCCGCCTCCAGAAGTCCTCTCAATTCTTATAGACCATTATGATTCTTTGAATGGTCACCTTACCGAAACAAATTTCGACAAATCAGTATTCTCTCCCTTCTAACCCCACATTTTTCCGTATGATTTTTTATTTCCTGCATACACTAAAACAAAATAATAGGAGAGATGCCATGAAATATTCATTAAAAACAATAGAAATCATCAGTTTTATCATCGCCAGCCTGCTGGGAGTGATCTTCCATTTTATCTATAGCTGGAGTGGGGAAAATGCGGTGGCAGGACTTTTCTTTCCCGTCAATGAATCTACATGGGAACACCTGAAACTGATTTTTTTCCCGATTTTAATCGTATCCATCGGAGAATATTTTATTTTTCATGCCAAATATGACAATTTTATCTGTGTGAAACTTCTATCGGCACTACTGGCCATGGTGCTGACGGTAGTATGCTTTTATACCTATCTGGGCGTATCCGGAAAAAACAGCGATGTCATGAATATTCTAATATACTTCCTATCCATGGCTGCTGCCTACCGTTATAGTTACCGCTCCCTGGCAGGCAGGAAAGGAACCCGTTTGCCCTCCACTGCCTGCTACTGGGGATTTGTCGTCCTATGTTTTGTTTTTTTTATCTTTTCCCTGTTCCCACCCCATATCGGTCTGTTCGCTTCCCCGGTTTAAGCAGCTGGGGAGGTGCATTACAAACAAGAACCCTCTCTCTTTCCTGCACAAAAAGTGTGTCTTTTTATTATTTATTCCCAGATGCCTGCAGCAGTTCTGGAAATACATAATAAAGAAACTCCCGCGCCTATGCCGCTCACCAAAAGCGCTGCCGCCGCCACTTTCAAATATTTTCCGGTACACACTGCTCTGGTCAAGATAGATACCATAAGGATGCCTGTCCGTATTTTCCTGGGTATCCGGGATAAACAGATGCCCCTTTAAAGCTTCCAGCTCCGTTTCATTGAGAAGTTCCGTGAGATCGATAACAAAATCATTTTCCATATAAGAGGAAAGATCTTCCTGGGCCGCTATCATAGAATCCAGTTTTGCCGCGTAAATCATGGATGATATCTGCGTAAGATCTGTGGCCGCGGTCGCCCCCACCTTGCTGGCAAACTCAGAATTGGTAAAAAACAAATGAAAAGAGGGCGTATTCCGCTTCGTATCCAGCCCGAGAAATTCCATATAACGATCCCCAAATTCCTCCAAAGGCACGTCAAAAGCACTCTCGTTCAAAATCGCACAGCGATACACAACTTCTTCTCTGGTTATCACATCGTTATAAAAGAAGTAACCCACCAATCCCAGTACTGCCACTCCGATCAGAAGCGGCAATAAATAATAAGTCTTAAAATGCGTTATCTTCTGGGAAGGATTCATTCGTTTCCACTTACTTTTTTCCGATTCGTCTTCGTTCCGCTTTTCATATATAGAAGCCTCATCCTCCAGCTTTGTCTTCTTGTCTTTTATATTGATTGCCATATTTCCTCCAGACTTATGATGATATAATACGATTCACAAAATAGTAACATTGTTCTCAATCCAAAATCTCTGCCCCGGGCAGGATTCAAATCAGCTCTGCCAAACTAATGGCTCTGATAAAAATGATCCAAGGGACCATTTCCTTTTCCCAGATCCATCCCGGCACCAATGGCGCCTGTTATATAAACTTTGGCGTCAGCAACCGCCTCCTCTAACATCTTCCCCTTGGCCATGCCACAAGCGATGGCACTGGACAAGGTACACCCAGTACCGTGGGTATTATTGTTTTCTATCCGGACGCTGGTATACCATGAATGGGTTCCGGTCTCTGCGTGAAACAAAAGATCGTCTGCTGCTCTTCCATGCCCGCCCTTGATCAGTACCGAACACCCATACCTGCCCGACAATTCTTCGGCTGCCCTCATCCTGTCCCCCTTCCTTTCAACAGGATGCCCGCAGAGCTGTTCCGCTTCCGGCAGATTGGGAGTAACCAGATCCACCATCGGAAAAAGTTCATCTCGCAAAGCGGTTTCAGCTTTAGGATCCAGAAGCACTCTGCCACTGGTAGAGACCAGTACCGGATCCAGTACGGTGAAAGGAAGCACCTTTCCTTTTGAACTGTACTCATTCATGACATGAACCAGCGCCCGGATATTTTCTTCTGACACCACCATCCCAATCTTTATGGCGTCCGGCGCAATATCTTCGAGGACAGCCTGCATCTGTTCCTCCACCAGATCAGGTTCCACCGCTTCCACCCGCTTTACCCCCATCGTATTCTGAATGGTGATCGCTGTTATAACACTCATTCCATACAACCCAAAAGCACCAATCGTTTTCAGGTCTGCCTGTATTCCGGCCCCGCCGCTGCAGTCCGAGCCTGCCACTGTCAATACTGTATTCAATCCATTTTCTCCCTTCCTTATAGCCCTCAGCTTATCCTTCTACATTTTCCCCTGCAGACTCTCCATGATCACCGCCAGCCTGGCAAGGTTGATCGGTTTACTGATGGTTGCATTGATCCCACTCACAAGCCCCATTTTCACGTCATTGGACTGTATTCCCTCCAGCATCTCGATGATGGGGATCTTCCGAAGATTCTGATTGGATGTATATTTGATCCTTCTCGCAAATTCATAACAGTCCATATCCTCAAGTTCCCGGTCCACAAGTATGGCCGACAGCAGTCCCGAATCAAATTTATTCAAAAGTTTTTCTGCCTCTTCTCCACTTGGCGCCGTATATACCATGGCACCATTCACTCTGAGCAGGGGGGCAATAAGTTTATTCTGATCACTTCCCCGCTCAACCAGCAAAATCCCCTGACCACTTAAGTCGGCCTCTCTGCCTTCTGTATTTGTCCCCGTCGTAGGCTCTCCAAAAACCTCTGCGGACAGGTCCGACAGATAGACGGGAATATCAATCTGTATAATGCTGTTGTGAGCGATCCCTTTGCGAAACTGAATGTTTCCACCCAGAAGTCCAGTGATCTTGCTGGAAAGAGATATCGAATACCCCATACCGCCGAGAGCAATAATTTTTTCCCTGAGATCCGAATCGTTTGTAAATTCAGTAGAACGCTCATAAAAACGCTCATTAATATCAGGTCCATCGTCCTCCATCGTAATGCATATATAAACCCCTTCATTTTCCAGCTTTTTCTCCTGGATATACAGATTAATGGAAGTTCCTTTAGGTGCATATTTAATCCCATTACCTAACAGATTAATAATAATTTCCTTAAAACGGAATTCATGTACAAAGTAACTTTGTTCTCTGGGGATCGTAATATGTTCATGGATGGAAATATCCAGCCCAAGGGAAATCTTTCTCACCTCACCGCATACCTGCATACATATATCATACAAATTCACCGAATTTGCTGACCGGGAGTAAGGGGCCTGCAGCTGGTTATACTCCCCAATGCTTCCGATGATCTCACTCACATATTCCATACACCGTCTTATGTGCTTCTGATTCTCGTCCGTATACTTCTCACTCAGCAGCTGCTTAATTGTTACGATGGGAGAACTCAATTCTTTAACAATATAGTTTAGAAATGTCTTTCTTGCCTCCATTCCCTCCCTTGCCTCCGAAAGTACATCCTTTAATATTTTCCGGTCCGACCGCTTCTGATAATGTTCTTCTGCGCGGACTGCGTTGACATCCCTGACCGTAAAAATGATCGTATTCACATCGGCGCCAAAAAATGCAAAATAGCAGATCATGTGGGTGTATTTTCCATCCTTACCTTTTACCCTGCAGAACCGGTACCCCTTTGGCTCTCCCGAATGAAGAATCCGGAGCATCTGCTGCAGGCTGAGAAAAAAACTGATCTCCTTCTGTTCTTCGGGAGCCACCTTATTCCGGCACCACCAGTGCAGAAATGTATCGTAACTGCGGTTTCCCTGATACTCCCAGTCATACTCATCGATAAAATACGAAGTAAAAGATTCTGTCGTCACATCGATCTTTAATATAAAACTATATTCCTTTAATATGTGTTCATCAAAAATCTGATGCAGATCCTGCTTCATCGTAAGAGGGATCATCCTGTACATGATCTTTTTTATATATCCCGCCACACGGACCAGACGCCCATTTTCATATATTTTATTCAGATATATTTCATAATTGTCATAATATCTTCTGCCACTGTCCTTATTATGTGTCAGCATCCGTATATTATCATATCTCTGCCTCTCACTACGGATAAATGACATGATCTTTTTACGGTCATTTTTATGGATCAGCTCATTTTCAAACAGTAGATCTTTGTAACTGATATACATATCACTGCCGATACACAAAAATGTATTTTCTACAAAATTATTCTCCCCAAACAAACGGAATCTCTCATCCCTGATGTCATACTCAAACATCAGATCAGCAGTGTTATTTTCCATCGCCATCCGGTATCTGTCTTTTTCCTTTAGAAGCTCAAAATAGATCGCCTTCCTTTTCGTGATTTCCGCAAGCATACACAAATATTCTACTCCGTCATCCCGGGTTTCATAATAGTTTCCATTAAGCCTGTACCAGCAGACATTACCATCCTGTTCTCTGACAGAACGAAACTCATAATCCACAGCCTCTCTGCGTGCCGCCTGGGTGACAAGGTGTTCCCGGAGTCCCGGGAGATCTTCCGGAAAAGTATATTTACCAGATGTGCCGATATATTCCTCTCTACTGGCGCCCACCAGTTCAAAATAATAATGATTCGCTTCCCGGATATAAAAATTATCCTTTCCTATCACCAAAAATACGATGCCTCCTGGCATATTTTTATTGATAATATCCCTCTGTAGAGCCATCTTTTCCCATTTATCAACATTTACAACTACACTGCGAATACAGTCTCTTCCATCGATGTTCACGAGTTCGCCTGTATCCCTGACCCAGATGTATTCGCCATCTCCAGTTTTCATCCGGTATTTGCATTCGTATTCATTTGCCTTTTTCTCAAAACCATATACTTCCCTGGCGATCCTCCGTACATCCTCGGGATAGATGCGTTCACTCATCGTTTTTCCCAGCAGGCAATCCTTTTCTTCTACTGGGATCCTAAGCATTCTGGCGTAGTCGTCATCTACCTCCAACACTTCAAAATCAATATCATAAACACAAAGCCGGCATCCATAATGAAACGTCCTTCCCAGGATCTCAAGCTTTTTCTTATCATATGTATCCATCCTTTACCCCCTCATTTCCTGGCTCCCTAAACATCGATCCGCATCGGCGTATAACGCATTCCGTCTCTGACCTGTTCTGGAGCTAACTTATGAAACCCCATTGCCTCATATGCTTTCCTGCCTTTCGGTGAGGAATTTACTGTGATACGCCGCAGCTGCGGATTCTGCTCCAGGCAATGCGCCGCCCCCCGTCTCACCAGCTTTGTCGCCACACCCTTTCTCTGGTACTGCCGTTCCACAAATAAAAGGCTGATGTGAAATCCACTCCGCATGGCAATCACGCCGATCATCCGGTTTCCCTCAAATGCCCCAAAAAATACCATCTCACCGCTGGAGAGCATTTCTTTCATATTTTCCCACCGGATAAAATGCTGAAAGGTCTTTATCCCAATCTGTTCATAATCCTCTGCATCACATTCTTCAAATACCTTCCATACCAGTTCCAGCGCTCTGTTTAATTGTTTTATATCTATTCTGCAGATCTGCATAATATATTCTCTCTCTTTTTCTCTGTTTTACAAGAATCCTCATAATTAGTATAATATAATAGTGATCAAAGTGTCAAATGAAAGTCCCGGAAATAGGACCAGCTGGTCTGCCACAGGTAATAAACCTTTCTATCTTTCGCTGTTTCCTGGATGGAAACAGCAGTATTCGCTGCAACGCATAACCTTCCTGTTTTTGTTACCTGTATGTTGCCTGTCCAGCAGTTTTTATACAAGCTCAGGAGGTCTCAGCACTTTTTGGGGATAAAAGTTATGTTTCCGTTCCTTCGTACACATATCCTGTTTCCTGCCAGAATTTCAAAGGCGATATGTAATAATCATACTGGCTGCTGCCCTCTTTTTTGAACGCTACGCCGAAAGGGAGAAATCCCTGGATAATCCCCTGCCTAATATACTGCTGGTCTTTTTTCATCACCTTTGCTGCTACTGCTACTGGCACATTTTCTCCTGTGAACTTAGGCATCTCTAAATATACTTTTTTATCCTGCATCCGTCAAACACTCCCTTTCTTCATACTCTCTGGCTGCTGACCGCTTAATACAGAAGCAAGCCACCTGTCTATTAAGACACCAAACATCCGGAACCCATATATAAATCCCTGCATTTCAGCCTCAATGGCAACCCCAAACAAAGAATCTTCTATTTTTCTGCTCTGTTCCAAATGGATATCTGCCTGTTTCACTGCTTCATAAAATATTTCGTACTTTTCTCTGAGTTCTGCGATCTCCCTTCCCTCCTCTGCAGGTCCTGTGATAAATCGATCGAAGAGATCTGTTATGTACCAGCACTCTGTCTTTGATCTCCCCTGCAGCAGGATATTCTCTGGGAAATGCTCCTTTGATATATTTTCCAGCAGGATCGCCAGCTGTAACGGATCGCCCTGTCTGAAATCCTTTTCTGAATTACTCATTTCTCTACTTCCTTTCGGGTGTATATTTCAATGGATCACATTGATTTTTTCTATTTCCTGCAATTTTTACTTCATTTTTGCGTATTGTATACCTATTTTTCTCGTATTTGCGTACACTTAGTGCAAAAAAAATAATTCCCAGTCCTTTTTATGTTTTATTTAGTTGAAAAATATTGTATCTCGCATTCACGTGATTGTCAAGTACTTTATTGCTCAAATTCGATCTCTGTCACATAGCTTACACAATATCCCGTCGGACCACCCCGAAAGAACCCACATCCTATCCTGTAGTACTCTCTCTTTTTTGATCTATCTGGCAACACCTCCTACACAAATAATATCACTGCTGATGGCGGATTTTGCATTATCAGTGAGCAGACTGTACACGGATTCCATATCCACAGTTCCATTTTCCAGCTCCGCCCTGAGTGCTCCGATGATCAATCCGATATTATAATAATCTCTATTGATTTTATATTCCTGAAAATTTACGATATTTGAATTTTTCATATGATACGGCTCCTTTTCTCTCTTGATTCCGCCGCAATAATTTGATAAAATAGACTTATCAATCGTTCCGGCGGTTGATAGTTTATTATTGGGAAGTCCACTCTTTGACCAGGGGAGGACTTTCTTTTTTATTTTTCCAGCATCTCATGTATGGCCTGTCTTATTGCTTCCGCTTTTGTAATTCCATGGCTTTCACAATATGTTAATAATTTTTCATTTGTCTGTTTATTAACGCGAACTTTTAGATCAATACACAAGGGATTGCCAGATGGGGGTCTGCCCATTTTGGTACTCACTGATCTTTACCTCTCTTTTTAAGATCCTACAAGCCTATAGTAATTTGTGGAACTCATAAAGTCAAGAATTTTTTCGACATTTTTTTCACAGCAGGACATATATCACATACATATTGTTTTTATCTTTTATCATTCTCTCTCTAAATCTATATGTATGTGACACTCTGTGACCCTGCTGTGACAATGTCACTGTTTTATTTCAACAGACTTTTCATTTTTAACTTAGATTTTTCTCCGTAAATTCCATCCACTGACAAGGCATGTTTTTTCTGAAATGACTTCAAGGCGGTTTCTGTTTTCGCACCAAATTCCCCGTCCACAGCAAGCCCGCTCTTCATCACATGGTTCAAATCTTTCTGCAGATTCTTTACCTGTGTCCCACTGCTTCCTTTTCGCAGATTTGGCGGCGCTGCTGCCAGGGAAGGAACCGGTTCCCTGGCATCGCTGGCATTTTTTGATGAGCCGGCTTTCGATCCCAGGGTGAGATTGATCGCTACATGGTGCCCATCGTTCAAAAGTACATCCCCTGGCTGCAGGTAATCATCTCCTGCCAGATACCTGGAGTGTGTCAGCACTTCAAATCCCGCCGATTTCAGCGCCGCGCGCAGATTGGATGTGGTACAATTTGGATTGACTTTCTGCAGTTTATTCATCCCCATCTGATAACCTGCCGCAATAACATTGGCGGCGGTAGACGAAGAGCAGTCTGCTTCACACTTTGTTTTGATCTTTTCAGGTTTCCAGCCCGCCGCCTTGAGCTGTGTATGATATGTAGTGCGCTGGCTCTGGTCATAGCCAATCTTCTCATTTTTTGCGGCGGCTTTCGCGATCTTCGCCAGTGTCTCACCCACATCAGCATTCGGATGCCGCAGCACACACTTCCAGGGTCTGTTATACCAGCTCATTATGCGGTACTCTTTGCCCGTCTGGTCACCGGCTTTCCCACCGCTGTATTTTCCATTTTCATCACGTCCGCAGTTTGATATACTCATTTTACCACACCACCTTTTTCTTCTGGGAAAGATAATCTGCCACCATATTCCACACTGCCGAAATCCCTGCCGACAATCCAGCGATCAGCATGGAACGTAGGATCATTTCTGCACTCTCAGCATCTGTGATGGCAAATATCTGTTCCATACTTACATTTGCCACAAATGCCTGCATAAACGTCTTGCCCGCCCTAATGCACACATCCTTCCAGTCGATTCTTTTCATTTTCCATTCCTCCATTCTCAATACAGGGCATCTATCCCCTGTTCCCGGATGAAATCCCTGTGTTTGATCTTTACCTTGGTCGCATAGGTCAATGCATCCTGCATGTCCCCATTGCAATGTGCATCCGGAATCCGCTGCACCGCTTTCGCGGTGGCTTCCCCCAGCGTGATCGCTGCCATCACACCTTCGATAACGATGGCTTCGTTCTGCCGTCTTGCTTCCTCCTTCTTTTCCTCTGCCTTCTGACCTTTCATCAGCTTTCGTTCCAATAACCAGAAACAAAATCCAGTAATCGCAGACGGAAGGCTCATAGCCAGTAAGATTGTCTGCACCTCCACTCTTTCACCTCCTTCTAAAACAAAAAAGAGCCGTTCAGCTCCATGACCAAAATCATATTTCCGGCTCTTCTTCCTCCATAACCTGACAAACAACACCTTCTTTATCTTTTCTGGTGATCGGCTGTTCTGTCGCAAACTGGTTGCTGTTCCTGTCAAAGTCCTGGATGGATTCAACACTCACTTTATCCCTGCCGCCTTTTATCAGGAGGAATTTCTTCAGCACACTTTCATAATCGCTTCCTTCCATATACGTCGTCTTTATCTGTCCAGAATTGTTCTCTTTATAATTTATTAAGATGCCAACCATATCACTCACCTCCTTCCATTTTTGTGATGCGCTGATCCAATTCAGCAAATTTCTGTTCCGTATCGTTCTTATACTGGTTAAACTCTTTCCTGGTTTGCTGCAGAACATACATCGCTGTCAGATAGAGCTGCTCATAATCAACTGCATAATCATAAATGAGTTTCGGGTTTCTCTTTCTGTCCCACACATTGGCATTCACCATCTCACATGCGGGAAGAAAATACATCTTGTACTCGCCGATAAAATCGACATCAATGATTACAGACTCATAATCCTTCAGCCGGATCCCCTGCTCAGAAATCTTTAAAAGGTATGCTCCATACATTTTATCAAATGTTATAGTGATGGAATCCTCCTCTGCATCATAAATTCCTTCAGATAAAGGATTTGAGAAGTCTTTATCATCATGTTCGTAATATGACAATCCTCCCAGGTTAAGCGGAAGCTGTGTAAGATTTCCCTCTTTGTCTACCAGATGAATGGAGTTGATCTTAACCGGAGGCTGACAATGTTCCTTCATTACCTTTGCATTATCCTCAATCATCAGATACTGAATGTTCTCCCGGTATTCGCTGAAATCCAGTTTGCTGATCGACTTCTCATTCACCTCATTCAGCACCTGATAATCCAGCCCGTGTTTATAATTCCAGACATTCTCGGAATAATCATAGATAATTCCTTTCTCTTCATTCGCATAGGGCGCCCGCCATCCGCCGCCGATCCTGTTATCGGAGGTGTTGGGAATAAAAAACGAAGCTTTGACAGGAGAAAATTCCATATCATCAAGTCCACATTCCTGGATCCACTCCTCCAGATCCTGGGCGATCACACCCAGATGATACCTGGAGTGATCCGGTTCCGTCATTCCTGGATTGGTACCTTTGTACTGAAACATGGAAATAAGCATCTTGTCAAACAGTTTCATGTATCGGTCGTCGGACAATACGGAGATGTTTTTCTTCAGATTTCGATCTGAAGGCGTTCCTTTTGTGGCGTAATAAATGGTATCAAAATAATTTGTACTGGTTCCCAGGGTTATAATAGAACTGGTTTTTTTGGCACAGTAAGGCACTATTTTTTGGGCACACCCAAACATTCGTAATGAAACACTCTCCGACCTTGTTTCAGTTCCCGAATTATTCTTCGTTGAAAATGGTGGCGCATAGATATCCAGAGCTGATTGGTCTTCTATTAATCTCATTCCTGTCGAGCCGATAGTATATTTTCCCAGGCTCGATGGAGACATCCAATCTGTCTTACCGTAAGAAATTTCAAATCCCTTTTTCGATTTGATCACTCCTGGATTATCACTTTTAAGTAAATATTCACTAAGCTTACTGTCCACCGTGGTTTTCGGATAGTACTTGTCATCATGGGCGTGCGTACTATTTGCCTTTCCAGAAAGCTTACTGTCCACCGTTTCTTTCGGATAGTACTTGTCATCATGGGCGTGCGTACTACTTGCCTTTTCAGAAAGCTTACTGTCCACTGTGGCTTTCGGATAGTACTTGGCATCATGGTCGTGCGTACTGCCTGCCTTTGTAGAAAGCTTACTATCCACTGTAGCTTTTGAATAGTAATCATCATCATGGTCATGATTTGCTGACGCATAGTTATGGGTATGAGCCGACAAAGCATAGTTGCTGTGGGTATGGGTTGTCGCCGCAAAACCGCTATGGGTATGCTCGGCCGGCGCATAGTTATGGGTATGAGAACTATTTGCCTTTCCGGAAAGTTTACTATCCACCGTTGCTTTCGGATAGTACTTATCATCATGGGAGTGGGCGCTTGCCGGAAATGTAGAGGGTTTGTTTTTGATGTACGCATCGGAATTTTGATCTGTCACATTCCAATCCGGCTGCACATTAACCCCGGCTCCTGCCTCTACCGTCCCCAGCTTATTTTTTACTGTTGTGAGCTCCCTGTTGTTGGCAACAGTATTATCCAGCAGCTGTCTGGTGGTGGTATTTATGTTATCCGCATGATTTGTATCGGATGTCTCAAGAATCTTAATCTTATTACTGAATTCTGCATTGCTGTTTGTATAATCTTTCATAGTCTGCCTCCTTAAAATACATCATCCAGAGTAAAGGTCATCTGGATATCCGCATCCTTTCCCTTACTCTTAAATGTCTTGATACAGGCAATATCACCGTTTTCATCATATAATCCTATTTCACTGATATCTTCCCCTGCCAATTCGTTGTCTTCCAATATACAAACATACTGACAGGTTGTATCTGCTGGAAATGTATAGCCTTCTATTTCCTTGCGGTATAACTCCTGTCTGAGTTCTTCCTGATCCGCTGTCGGCGCTGCCACATTTCCAGAAGCATCCACTCCCCCATCTCCAAAAGCCATCCCAACAATTTTAGGAAGGGTAATCGCCCCGGCTCTTGCCTTTACCATGTTTTCTCTTGCTTTTTTTGTAATGATTACATTGTTTGCCATTGTTACAAAACCTCCTTTTGATATATGGAATTCATTATTTTCGATCCATCAAAACAGACGGAACCATCAAAAAAACATAAATTCCTTGTTCTTGTCATCGTGACATTACCAACAGATTCTTCGGATTCATCAATCCGCAGAAAGTGGTCAATGTTTATATTTCCGTCGTTACAAACCTGATCCCGGAATTCAATCCTCGCCCTCACATTTCCTGAGGCTTTCACACTTTCATCTGTGGCTATTCTATTATGTACTGCCATTGCAGTAAGATAAAATACCTCCTGCACGGTAAATTTTATCCGGTTACACTGCAGTCCTAAAATCAGGTTATACTGTCGTTCCCCGTTCATTATCAGGGAACCATCAAAATAGCCCGTCCCGTCAAATATATGACATCTCCAGAATGAAATGGAAGTCTTGATCCCTGCCATAGGCGCATATGCTCGCTCCACCCCTCTGTAATCCACGACGATGATCACCCTGTCCTCCACTGTATCATATACCGTGTGGGACTGTTTCATCCTGTTCAGCTCATAAAATACCGCCTTGGCATCAAGGGTCCCTTCCTTTATAAAAATAACTTTAAACATATTGGGATGTTTCGCCACATATCCAAATCTGCCAGGATTATGGTAGTCCATCACGTGAACCTCAGCTCCAAGCATTTTCCCAAGATACTCTTCCATCCTATATGGCGTCATCGGCGCCCTAAAATCCCGTTTCTGATAGATTCGTTTTCTGCGTTCTTCATAGCTGAGATTTTCCCGGACCGGCAGCTGCCATTTGATCTCATGAAAGCGCAGCCCCCAAGTGGCTGTCTCTGGTGCAAACTGCTTTGGCAGCTCCTCTTCAATGATTGCCACCGCATGATCCCACTCCATCCCCATCACCTGCAGCAGCCATTTCATGACATAGGAATCCTTGTAAAATTCCTCGGAAATGGTACCCAGCATACGGTTTGCAGCTTCGCTGGAAGGGAAGTTTTCTATATCAAAGTCTGACAATCAAAACACCCCCTAACTAAACTCGCAGTCACCAGTATCCGGATATTCTTCACTGGCAAAGATTATATTGGACATGCCGTCGCTGTCGGATGTATCGTTACGCTTCATCCGAAACGTGTCAAAATCCTGAACTCCCACTATGGAACTAATGAGAGGACGGACGTCGTTATATCTAAGCATACCCTTGCTTTTTGCAGAGGAATATACCGCCTTTAACTTTTCCCTGAATTCCAACTTGATCTGCTCAATATTCGTTTTATCATCATATTCCAGCCCTGTGCAGAAGTAATTGATCGTTACCTTCTCAGCCGGCGCACAGATCAACCTGGCACATGCTGTAGGCATAAGCCTGCCTGCCCCATCATCCGGGGAAAGAATGTGGTCATTGACTTTCTTGATCAGATCCTCACCTGCCGGTCCTCCATTGACGTCTACCAGCACCAGCTTGACCGTTCCCGGACCCTCTGCTGCCGGAACGACAATACAATCCCCTGCCCCTGCCTCCTGGGCCCACCTTTTATAATCCCTGTCATTGCCAAGATAAGTTCTGCTGTTTTCATACTCTGCCGCTATCCGGTCATAATAATCATCATCTGACTCTGCCGCGGCTCCTCCCGTAATATCATGATCATTCGTAATCCCTGTGATCTCATCCATGGGCTCATCCATGATGGAAATGGAACCAGCCTTTACATTGGCATCCGCTCCCGCCTCTACCGCTGTAATGGCTGCTTCCACAGTTCCATTTTCGCCGATCACACAATCTGTATCTGTTTCAAACTCCACTGCCGGAATATCATCTATGGCAGGTACGCAGAATATTGTACCTGCTGCTATCTCTGTCCCAGGTTCTCCCTCCAGCTGAAGGGAACCCCTGGCTTTGGTCGCCTCATGCCGGATAATATGTACCTGCTGGCCGTGCATATCCAGCCACTCATCCCAGGCATACTGGGGAAATGCGATCATCAATGCCCGGACTAAATGAAACCCGATCAATTCTGATTTTTCAATTGCGGACGGCATTGTAAGATCCGAGGGAAACCCTCCCGGTGTATCATCAATATCGTCCGGCAGATTTTCCATCATTCTTTCATGTATACTGTCCGGGTCATTGTCATCTATAAAATCCGGAGCCATAAATTCTGGCTGTGCCACCTGCCTCACCTCCTAAAACTTAATCTGTATGGTTTCATCCCAAGAGATCCCCTTAACCTCAAACTGGCAATGCACATCATCCCCCTCCCATGAAAAGGAGAAATTACCTACATATTCAGTTCTTGGATTGACCTCCAGTGCTTCTGTTATAGTACGTTCAATCATGGATTCCACCGTTTCGTGATCGTCTTCCTGGGCGATCTCTTCCATCTCTACACCCAGGTCCGAACCGGAAAACTCCTCAATGTAAGCCAGATGGCTGTCTCTTTCCGTCTGCAGCATTTTATAACACCAGGTCACATAAGCCTCATATCCATCACTCTCAACCAGACGGTTGGAACTATCTCTGACAAAATCACCAAGTTCCGGATCCCATCGGATGCTGCGTTTATACTCAACATCGTATTCTTCTTCCTCCTCCTCGTCCACATCAGGGACGTCAAAAGTCGGAAATAATTCATCTTCCACTCTATCCCTCCTTATGATTCACCCAGTTTTCCAATAACCACAGCATCATCTTCCACCCATGCCACCAGTACTCTGGTGTCCTTACCTTCATGCACAAAACCATCCAGGACTGTATAATCTTCCTTTGCAATCGCCTTTTGAAAAGTGTTTGTTATCAGACTGCCGTTTTTCTTTACCAGACCAAAATCTAAGGAAAGCGGTGTTTCTGACTGTCTCTTCATGCGGCTGTCCATGACTTTTGCCAATTTCAATATTCCATTGTTTGATTTTGCTGCCAAACTGTCCCTCCTAACTGAACGTGCCTTTGTCTACCCAGCCGTACACATTGCTTTTGCTGTTTGTATGGATCAGATGATACGGATGTCTGCCTGCCATATTTTTCTTTGTAATCTTGGCTTTTCCGGCTTTTGCAGGATATCCTTTGGAACCAGTAGACGAAACATAATGCGTTCCACCTTTGAAATTAACTATATCGCCCACCTTATAGGAAGACTTTTTGCTTTTTGTTTTTTTCTCAGCAGGTTCTATATTCATCGTCATGCTCATCGCATCGGCATCGTGCTGTATGCTCTTAACATAATGATATCCTTTGACCCTGCCGACTTTCATGTACACCATATCTCCTTTTCGGATATAGGGGACATCCGGACTCTGTACAGTGATATCCTGTTGTATGTCACCAGCTTCATCAAGAATCTGCTTCGCTGCCTTTTTGGCATGATTCAGCGTCTCATCTGAACCTCTGGTGTAAATCCTCTGACGTACCCCATATTTGGTAAGACCGTTCAAGGTAGCGGCAACTTTTGTTTTTCCGCTCTCCTTTGACTTGCCGATCACCTTAACCCTCGTGATAAGATTCGCCGTAGTTACATTACTGTTAACAACCTTTGTATTTTTTGCCCTGAAAACAAAGATCTCACTGTTACTGCCTCTGGGAACGATCGTCACCTTGTTCTTCTTCATCCGGATTATAGATTTTTCTCCGCCCTTTTTCACTGCGTCGTCCAGAATATCCAGAAGGATATCCGATAAATAGCTTCCCTGATACTTCTTTTTACCATGGATTTTATTGGGGCCCTGGTAAGATCCGACAGGTATCTTCCATTTTTTCATAACTTTATGAATCCTTGCCTTTGTCCCCATCCCGGACCGGAAATAAAAATCATCCTGACTTTTCTGAAGGTTATACAGCTCGTCATAACATACACATCTCAGATCATGGGCGCTGTTCTGATTGGACGGGCTCCATGTGACAACATTTCCCCGCGCTACTTCCTTGTATTTCCTGCTGCCGTGTTTAGCAGATATAATAACCGGAATACCTGGCTTTATCAATTTTGTCAGATAGCCCTTGGATGTTTTATCATTCCTTACCGTAAAAGAGATCTGTGAAGAGATTTCCCCCTCATTTTCCTGCCAGCTAAGATCTTCGAGGTAATCCGTAATGTTGTATTTCTTCTTTTTGCTAACTAAAACAACAATCCGGTACTTTAAAGTAGAAATGTTGATCATAAAACATACCTCCTACGGAATAATCAACTTAGTTCCCGGCCAGATCCAGTGCCCATGGTCTGAATTTGCCATACCATGCATCGCGGCTGTAAACTCGATAATGTCTTGGTTCTTTTTGTATATTTTCTGCCATGTGGTGTTTTTCTTCCTGGCAATGTGGATGAGCGTATCACCTTTTTTTACTGTGTATGAGCCGTTATCTTTCTCTTTTCCTTTTTTCTTGGTCCGAGTCTTCGTTTTTTTCTTCTTTCCGATCTTCGACTCTTTGGTATTACGTATTTTCAGTTCCCGGACTCTTTCAAAAACAATAGAGTATGATACATCCCCATACCCGCCATGCAGCTCGGTTTTGAAAGAAATGATCCTGACTTCCATATTGATCCAGGTTCCGGAAATAATAAGTGTCAGCTCGGTTTTATCATTCATCCAATCCCTCAGGGTCTTCACACACTCAACGGGCTTTTTCCATTTTTCTGTATTCATGCCAGCTATCTCCATCCTGGAAGCCCCAAAAAATTCGCCGCTCCAGGAAATCTCCGGCACCTCCGTTCCCTTGGGAACCCTGACAGTCCCCCGGGAAATAAGGTCAAAACTCTGACATTTCGCAGCATAGCCTGCCTGGATGGTTTCTGGCATAAGAGCAAAAACAAAATCATCTTCGCTGTATGGTGATTTCAGTGTTATTCTCATACATTATGCCTCCTTCAATGGTCTGTTGGAAAATGACGCTTCCAGTTGTGAGGCGATCTCCCCGCCAAGTTCGTCAGCAAGCTCCCGGATATGCCGCCGGATCACCCCGACAACATCCTCCGAATTCTGTCCTTCCGCCCCGTTAACTGTAAACTCTGGATTTACGGATACATTCAGCTCGATGGTAGTATTTTTCCCAGAAGTGTTGTCTCCCTTGTGGGAAGCATAAGGTGAATTTCCCTCAGTTAAATCCGAACCAGGTTCGCTCATCCCATAAGGAGATGCAAAACCACCGTCAGCGTGCTCTCCAACACCGAGTGAACGGCCTGCCTGCTTGTAAAGCTCCAGCGCCCTGGACCTTCTGCTTGGATTTGTTGGTATGATCCACTCACCATACCCTTCTTCTGCCAGCCAGGACAACTGTTTTCCAGCTGCAAATCCGCCACTGGCATGTTTCTTTGCCGGCGGATTTTCCTCATTGTTATTAACAGGGAACCCTTTTTTAACAGGATCTTTCTCCTCCGATTCAAAACCTTTTTTATCGGACTTCGCCTCTTTGCCGAAAAATGAATTTGAGTCAAAGGGCGTCACACGATAATTGGGTGAAACTGTCACCTCCGGTGAAAACGGAGTAGAGGTTGCCGTCGTTATGGTATTTTCTAAAGTCTCCCTAAGCGCTTCAGCACTATTGGTCCCATTTTCTGAGGCAGATGTAACCAGACTATAACCGTTCTCCTTTTCTAGTGATTGAACTGCTTCTGCTTTTTCCCCATCCACTTCCGAAATAGGACCTGACATATA
>CAMXSH010000050.1 GCA_947246475.1 uncultured Roseburia sp. | reverse complement strand
CAAAATTATCATAGAAGATTAGTAATTACAGACTTTTCTTCACACACTCAAATAAGACAGCCCCCTCTATATTATTCTACTTTTTTCTTAATCTTTGCAATATCAGATTCACTCATTTTATCCCAGTTACCATGAGGATCAAGAAAACCTTTAACACCAAATATTTCCACATATGCCATCGACAAATAGCTTGACAAATCTTCTTTACTACCCTTCGTTATATAAAATGTTTCATCCTTTTTGTCAACAAGGTATAAAACTTGATTCGTCCGAGATCCAGACATATATTCAATGTACACTCTATATACATAATTTATTGTTGAATCATCACCTGCATCTTCAGAAGTATATATCGCTTTAATGTCTGGTAATCCATGCTCAGCGCTTGATAATTCTTTGCAAGCCTCTACAACATAAGATGTTCTCTTGTTAGCATTTATCAGGAAAGCAACACCCGCAATAATCGTAATTAAAACCGCAGCGCAAAGAACAATCGTAATAATCTTTTTCTTTTTTCTTGATTTCCCCTTTGCAATTCTGACAGGATCATATCCACAATTTTTACATATATTTTGAGCTGGATCAATTTCACTTCCACACTCAGGACATATTACTGCTTTTACTTCAGCAGGAGCGATTTCGGCTCCGCAATTTGGACATACAGCAGCCTTATCGCTTACCTCTTTTCCACATTCGGGACATTTTATTAAAGCCATCTTTTTTTCTCCTTTGCGTATTAGTTATGGAACGAATTTATTCTTACCCAATACTTCCCGTTTTCATCTGCATGAATTGAACACGAAATCCTTCTCGGAAGGTGTATATCCCACGAATAATTATAAATTGGTTTACCATTATATGACTCTTCTCTGTAATTGTAATCATCACCGTATTGCTTAATTAAATCTGCCACAAGTGCCTGGTAATCCTCTTCAGTCCAAATAGAAACTGTACTTAAATTTATTCTTTCAAAAGTTCCATCTTCCTTATATGAAATCTCCACCAGGGAATATTTCTTCCCATCTATTTCAATTTCATTATAGTCATCAGCAGTAGAACTAATGGAATCAAAAGTCTTATGCTCGAAACCATCCCCCAAATCATTTTTTATCTGATCTGGAGAGGTATATTCTAGTAATTGAATTAACTTAGGATTTTGTATGGTATGGGGCAAAAGCGATTTCCCTTTTGTTAAAACAAAGATGATCCCTAAAGTTACCACTATTACAACACAGATTAAAATCATAATTTTTTTATGTGCTTTTATCCAATTCTTTTTTTTAGGCTTTTCAATCGGGAAACCACAATGTATGCATTTCTCACTTGAATCCGATATGTCTTTTCCACATTCGGGACATTTTATAAGTGACATAATAAATTTTCTCCTCCCATTTACTATTTTTCTAAGCGAAATATCTTATACATCAATTCTATATTCCAGAACTTTAATTAATGCTAAAAATAAATTAATAACATTATATGACTTTTTTTATAAAAAGTCAATAAATAACATTACATATACCACTTATTTCTACACGTTGATTCGGCATATTCCCACCTTTGATCCCCCCTCCTAAAACCCCGTATCAATATCAATCCGGCTCCCCTCCTTGGTCTTTTCTATCTTGATCTGCTGCGGAATATTTTCCATTAATTCTTCACGGTGGCTAATGATGCCCACCAGCTTATTGGTTCCCGACAAACGGACCAGAGTATCCATGGCGTTCTCGATGGATTTTTTATCCAGAGTTCCAAAGCCCTCGTCGACAAAAAGAGCGTCCATCTGCACCCCACCGAGATTAGAAGACACCGTATCCGAAAGCCCAAGTGCCAGGCTAAGGGAAGCTTTAAAGCTCTCACCGCCGGAGAGGCTGCCCACTGGTCTTCTGCGACCGGTAAAATGATCCTGTACCTCAAGGTTTAGGAACGTCTTGCTTTGCTTATTTTTATTATCGGATTCATCCTTCCTGAACAGTTCATACTGGCCGTCGCTCATAGGCAGAAGACGTCTGTTGGCCGCAGCGATGATGTGATCAAAGCCAGCCGCCTGTATATACTGTTCAAAGGTGATCTTTGCCCGGTCGGGGATGTTGCCTGTGATAAGGTCGTAAAGCCTGGTACACCGGTTATATTCCTCTTGGAATTTTTCCAATGAACTCCTCTGGCTGGATATCTTTTCCTTTATTCTCTTATTCTTTTCAAGCCGGTTCTCGATCTGTGTGCAATGTTTCCGTATCGTTTCGATCCGGCGGTCCTGCTCTTCGGATTCCTTCTTTAACTGATCTTCCGCCATCTCCTTTTTCCCTTCGGCATCCAACCTTGCCTGGTTTAATTGTTGGATATTGGTCTGAACAGCTTGTTTATATTCATAGATCTTTTTTTCATTTTTTTCAATCTCATCCTCATCGGTTAAAAATTCCAGAAACGCTTCTTTCGAGGTAAAGTTCTCTTCCTTTAAAAGGTTCCTAAAATTACTGCGGGATTCTTCTGTCTGTACTCTTAAGGACTGAAATCTTGTCTCCAGAACACTGAGAGCAGCTTCGGTCTCAGCCTTCTCTGTATCTGCTTCCTGCTTGGCGGTTTTGGCATTTTCGATGGCCTCAAAGAGATCTTGTGCCTCTTCTTCTGCTTTTTCCTGCTCTTTAACCGCCGTCTGCAGATCCGGATATGCCAGCTTATCATACTCCTTTAAGGCAGTCTTCTTCTCTACGAAGGCGGTCTGGTTCTTCCCTTTTCGTTTAATAAGATCTTCCTTTCGCGCCGTAAGGTCTTCTGTTTCCTTTCCTCTGGCGGTCTCGATATCCTGAACCGCTTTCTCATAGGATCTGCAGTCCTCTGCCAGCTGTTTTTCCACCTTTTCATTGGTCAGGATCTGTTCCTTAACCACTTCCCATACAAAAGAAAGATTTTTAAATAAATGCTCTGTGGAATCATTTTCTGAAAGATCAGCATTATGATCTGCCTGTTTCATCGAGGTTAAAATCCGGTTTCTTAATTGTTCTTCATGGGATTCCAGCGCCGTTTTCGCTTTCTCTGCCTTGATACAGGAACTATCTTTTGCTTTCTTCGCTTTTTCCTCCCTCTCCCGCAGTTCTTTCAGCTCTTCTTCGGATGCCGTCTCCTCCGGCAATACCGCCGGTTCTGGATGGTGGGTGGAGCCACAGACAGGACATTTCTTCCCCTCTTCTAAGTGCTGTGCCAGTATGCCTGCCCGACAGTTCTCTAACACATGTTCACAGCTCCTGCGCTCTTCGGAGACATCCTCAAATTGTTCCTGTGCCAGCCGGAAAGCATCCTGCTTCACATTAAGTTCCAGTTTCTTTTCCTCATATTCAGGGATGGCATGTTCCAGAATATCCTTCATCCCTGCTTCCAGCGCCTGTAACTCTTTTCCCTGGTTCTGAACTTCCACCCGCCTCGGTGCGCACTTCTCAAGATCTTTGATCACAGCTCCCAGATGATCGATCTTATCCTTTAACTTCTCTTCATCCTCACGTAATGTCTTTTCTTCCTTATCCAGACCTTCCTCTTTCTTTTTCAGCGCTTCTATCTCCGAGATCAGCGCATCTCTTTTTTCATATTTGGGAATATCCTCTTTCAGCCTTTCAGCGGTTTTTTTCTGCTCTTGCGCCCTTGCTTCATCTTCCAGACTTTTTTTCAATGCCTCTTCCGCCAGGTGGACTTCCTTCCTAATCCCGGCCAGCTCCTCTTTTTTGCTATTAATCTCTCCCTCTGTGTCTGACGACGCCCGCTCCTCTTTTTTCCAGGTTTCATACATCGGTTTAATTTTGCGGACCGCCGTCTTTTGACGCTCTGTGAGAAGCTCCAGTTCCTTGATTTCAGTTTCCCTGGCATCCAGCTTATCCTTTTCTTCCGTGAATTTCCTGAGCCTTTGAAGAAATTCATTATTTGTCTGAGCATTGTGAAGCGCCTTTTTTTTCGCCTCCCCTGTTTGTTTTTCAGTATGTAGTTCTTTCTGGGCATTCTTCAATGCAGCAGCATCCGCCGAAAGTATATCCGTTAACACGCGGAGCATTTCCTCTAGATTCCAGGCGCTGCCGTTTGAATCTGCCTCTTCCTGCAATGACCGCAGCTCCTCTTCCAGACCGCTGTCTTCTGGCGCCTCTGCATCCCGAAAATAATGTACAATGCTCTTTTCTACCTCCCCTTTCTCTGAAAAACTGGCATCCTTTCTTTCTTTTAATTTATACTGCATCCTTTCATAGCCAGAGGTCATAAAAATTGTCCGAAGAATCTTCGTCCGGTCCTCCGTGGAGGCATTCAGTAAATCCCAGAATTCTCCCTGGGCGATCATGGCGATTTGCTTAAACTGCTTAAAATCGATCTTCAAAAGTTCTATTACCGCATGATTCACCTGCGTCGTGCCCTCGATGGGCACTTTATCCCCACAATAAAATTCCGCTCGTTCCTTCTCCGTGATCATGCCCTCTCCCCGCTGTTTCGGTCTGTCATAAGAGGGCTTTCTGTATATGCGATACTCTTTTCCCTGATGGGTAAAGGAAAAATCCACAAAACTTTCGGAAGAAAGACTGGCGTATTCACTGCGAAGATTTTTCGTATCCCGGAAGGAGCCACTGGTTTCTCCATACAATGCAAAGCAGATCGCATCAAAAATCGTAGTCTTCCCCGCCCCGGTATCTCCGCAGATCAGGAACAGACCTTTCTTTTCAAAGGGTTCAAAATTGATTACAGGCATTTCCTCCGCATAGGGGCCAAATGCACTGATCTTCAGTTTAACTGGCTTCATATATCAACACCTGCCTCTTCTGCAATCTCTATCATGATCTTCATCTCATCCCCGCTGATCTCACAGCCATACATCATATGGTAAAAATCTGAAATCCGTTCGGGGAAATTCTTCTCTGCAGCCTTTGTAACAACCACTTGCTCCCTCTCTCTTGTATGGGCATTATCATACATAATCTTCATGGTATTTTTATAATGCTTCCGAAAAATGGAAATAGCATCGGGAATTGGCTCTTCATCGGTTAATGTCACATAGACATAATCCTCCGGTGAAATAATATGCTTTGGATCCAGAAGCTGCTCCATCGTTCCTTTTATATGCCGCATATCCCGTCGCGGCGTGAGTTCAGCCAGCTCGACGGATACCTCCCCCTTTTTGCCAAAAGCTACCACCGGCGCCGACTTCGGATTGCCAGCTTCACTCTGGGAATATTTTAGAATGGAGCCAGAATACCGGAGGGTTTCCCTGCCTATTTTTTGCGGCGAATGGATATGCCCCAGAGCAACGTAATCAAAATCATCAAAACAGTCTGCCCCTATTTTTTCGACCGTCCCGACATTCAGTACCGCCGCCCCCTCGGAACCTCCGATTTTCGGATCTGCACTTTTTCCCGCCACAAATTGATGCGCCACCAATATATTTCTCTCCGAAGTATCGATGTCTGTGTGTGACAGAGCTGCCTTTACTGCATCCTCATAGGATTCAATTTTTTCCTCCGGATAGAAATATTTTACCTGGGATGCCTTTATAAAGGGAAGGAGATAAATATTTATTTTCCCAAATTCATCCTGACACTCTTTTTTGTAAATAGTTCCATCGTATTTGGCGCATATAAAAACATGGTTTGTTTCAAACAAACGGCTTCCAAAATGCAGCCGTTCATCCGAATCATGATTTCCACTTATGATAAATGTATCCACGCCGATTTCAGACAGCTGGCACAAAAAATAATCCAGCAGCTGAACCGCCTCCTCGCTGGGGACCGACCTGTCATAAATATCTCCCGCGAGAAGAAGGGCATCGATGCCCTGGTCCTGGATCATCGTAAGAACCTGTTCCAATATATACCGCTGGTCATCAATCATGTTAAAGTCGTTTACGGATTTACCCAGGTGCAGATCCCCCAGATGCAGTACTTTCATATCATAATCCTCCTAACATTTCCTCTCTGTATCCACCAGTTTTCCCCGGATCATCCCGATTTCTTCCGGCGGTACTCCGATAGAGCGCACATAGTTTCTGGCATCACCATATTTTTCCCGGAATAACTGTAAAAACCGGATCATAAATTCCTCTCTCGGAATGATGATGTTGATATCCAGATCAGGGTGATTTTTGCGTGCCAGGGCAAAACGTTTTGCATTATATTCTTTTGTCATCATATAATTTTCGATGATGTCCTTGTCCCTTACCTCTGCGAGCAGAAGCAGGATGGCAGAGACTACTCCCGACCGGTCTTTTCCCGCCGAGCAATGAAACAGCACTCCCTGGGGCGCATAGGCGATGCATTGGTATACTTGTCTCATATTAGCGCTGCCCGCTATGTTCATATAGCTGACAGGAACGGCTTCTATGGATTCCGGCACACCGCTTCCCTCCTCAATGGGAATGTTATGATAAATAAAGGACTCCCTGTTAGCAAAAGGGCTTGGCAGATGGGATGTAACTTTCTTTATCCGCATATCTATGATGGTGGTGATCTGGCTCTCTGATAAATATGCAGCATCTCTACTGCTTAACTGTTTTTGCTCATCGCTTCGGAGCAGCGTATGAACCTTCGTCATTTTTCCCTGTTTTGTTCTGTATCCCCCCAGCTCCCTGGTATTTAACGTGGTTTCCAGCAGACTCTCTGCCCTTTTTTTCCACGCCCAGTCATAGGCATCCACAAAGCTCTTTCCCTCTCTCCATGCCTGTAACTCTTTATCGCAAATATCGCATGCCCTTTGTATAAAGGAATCCGCCATTTCTTTCGTAAAGAAAAAAATGTCCCCATCGGAGAAAGCGGTAAAATCTGACTTCAGATCATCATACAGACGATGAATCCCAAAAGGATACAGGGCATTTATAGGTTGTTTTTCAAAATCATCGGGTATAGACAGTTCATTTTGCAGCTGATATTTTTCTATTATATATGAGTTGATCAAACGGTAATCGTTGTGAAGCCGTTCGATATTCCCAGCGGCGGCCGGATTCCAATGATGTTCGTTATATACAAAGTCCCGATATACCAGATCCTGTACCAAATGAAGATAATAACCAAGATATAAATGGTCTTCCTGCATCTGCTCCCCATATGTTTCTTTGAAACTTGTAAGATCATAAGTTACCCATCCGCCGCCACGGATACGAATTTTCAAATGGCTTTCATGTGAGGTGTCACCTTCTCTATAAACGTCTGGTAACACTGCTCCCAGCAGCAGTCGGTTCCTGTCTTTAATTTCCCATTTTTCAGCAATTATCTCGGTAACTGCCATGTGCATGATCCGGGATGCCATCTTTTTTCACCGCCCATCGTTATGTATATTTTGAAGCTATCATATCGTACGCAATAATGAACGTCAAGCATTTTTAAGATTTTTTCAAATTACTTGAATTTTTCTCTGTTTTGATTTATTATAGATAATGTACATAATATGACAGAATTATCGTACAAAATAAAAAAGAAAAGGAGAACCTTATGAGAAAACTTGCATTAGTATTGGCATGTACTTTTTTATGCCTGGCTGGCTGCGCTTCAGAACAATCATCTACCCCGGTAAAACCATCGATCGAAAACAATGCCGGAGACAGTAACAGCAGTGCGGCAGCGGATACCCCTGCCCCGACAGAGACGCCGGCGCCAGAGCTGCTTTCCCTTGGAAAAAAGGCAACTCTTCTTGATTGGAATATCTGTGTGAAAAAGGCTGAGGTCAAAAATAAGATCATGACAAGCAAATACCTTTATTTTAAACCAAAAACAGGAAATACTTTTGTTGTCATTACCATGTCTGCGAAAAATAATGGAGAAAAGGCGGAAGCTCTTCTTCCTAGCATCGGTTACCAAAACAAAATGATTACTGCTACTCTTTCTTCTAAGGATGGAGATGAATTTAAGCCATCAGCACTTACGGGTTATGATAAGGATCTGGCTGGTGAATCCATTGAGGCTTCGGCTTCCAAAACAGGCGTGGTCGCTTTTGAAGTACCAAAAAAGGTTGCAAAGAGCAAAAAAGACTTGACTTTAAAAATCGGTACAGTGGATGAGAATATCACATATACACTGAAATAAAGTACGGCTGCTACAAGCTAGAACATCAGTATGTATGGAATACCCATTTGCGTGAAAGAGAATAGGTAAATCCACCAATAATTTTTATTAAAGACAAAACGGGGTAATGCTGGTAATCCAGCACGCCCCCGTTTTATTATCTTGAAAGAACTTGAAGATAACGTAAAGCTATCGTCAAATTAATCTACCGAAATATTCTCACCCTTCAGACCGTTAAAAGCACCGGCGATACCTGCCTCTTCGTGTCCGATGAGCCATTTATTTCTTGCCACCAGAAGTTTATCTTCTTTTGCTCCCTCCGGCTTAACTTCAAGATCAAGGTTGGTGTCTTTGGGAAGGACAACCACACAGCGGAACTCCTGTCCATCTACGCTGCATGGTGCGTAGTGAAGTGTGGTGGCATATACTTCGATCATGGTTCCCTTTGGCACCAGAAATGCTTCAATCTTCTTTGTATCATAGGTAAAATCAGCCTCGATGTCCTGCTGCATGCCGATGAGAAGTATAAGGTCTGTAGCGGCTACATTTACCTCAGAGGAACGATGATACTCAACTGCATTCAGCAGATGGTTGTGTCCATTACAGTATCCAATCTGGATCGGAAGTCCGCCATACAGACTGTCAGTAAATGATTTCATGATAGGAAGCGCTTCGAGCTCAGCCACCGATGGCTCATAAACCACATCTGCCGGACAAGGCATCTCCTGCATTTTGTCAATCAGTTCTGCCACATCGTAGTCTGCGGTAAGAATCCGTCCGTACTTCTGAAAAGATGGATCTGTTACGTTTTGAATCTTGATACTCATAAAAAATACCCTCCTGAACATATTATGTACCAGCAGCTACTCTTTTCATGGCTGCTGATTAAACTTAATTTTATTATATACCGAAACCAGTATTTGTACAAGCGTAATATAACTTCCGGCTTACCAGTTTTTCATGATCCATTTTCCGGATTTGGACAGATCCCCTTTCTTGATGTTTCCGGTCTTCTGGCAGCTGCTCTTGATCAAGGCAGAAGTCTCATTTTTGTTGGAAATATTCCAGGCGATGCGGCCGATCTTATACTTTTTCAGAAGTTTCATCCACTTCCCAGCCTCTTTCGTATCTAAGGCGCCATTTCCGGAGGCATCGCAGATGGAGAATTCGGTAACAAGAATCGGTAGACCTGACTGATTTGCCTTTTTGAGCTTATCCCGGATCCAGTCCTTATGGGTCGCCGCATAAAAATGCAGGGCATACATGATATTTTTCTGATTCTTAATCGGATTCTGTGCCACGATATCCACATCCTGGGACCAGGTCGGAGTTCCCACGATGATAATGGCTTTTTTGTCATATTTCCGGATCAAGGAGATCATTTGGGAGGCATAAGGTTTAATATCTTTTTCCCAGGTAACATTTCCGTTGGGCTCATTGCAGATCTCGTAAAGAATATTGCTCTTACCCGCATATTTTTTTGAGAAATGGGTAAAAAACTCTTTCGCCTTCTTTTGATTGGTCTTTGGATTTCCGTCGGATAAAATATGCCAGTCAATCACCACATACATTCCGAGATCTGTGGCAGCCTGAATCCCCTCTTCCACCTTCTTATAAAGAGATTTGCTGTAGCCGGCCGCGTCATCGCTGTAAAAAGCGAGACGGACCGTATTGGCTCCCATCTTCTTAAAACTCTGAAAACAGGACTTGTTCACATACTGCGGATACCAGGCGATGCCATGGGTGCTTACGCCTTTTAAGGTTATGGTTTTGCCTGAAGCATTCACGATCCGGGTCCCCCTGACCTGCAGGGGCGAAGGTTTTGCCGCCTGGCTGACAGCTGCCCGGATGCCCAGAGCACCTGTCAGGATCATAGCAGTAAATACACTGAATAATATAATCTTTTTCTTCATGGATATTCCCTCTATTCTATACAAGCATTTATTATTCAACAAGTGTCGTACTTCCCGCTGGAAGCTTGATCAAGTACTTCCGGTCAATTTCAACCCACAAATCTGTTGCCGTGGGATTATAAATCTGGGTGGCATCCGCGGAAAATACAAGATTCTGGTAGGCAGTATGATAATCGTAAAGTTCTCCGTTGGTGGCGTACCAGATCTCATCCCTTCCAGATACGCTTTGGAACAGCTCTTCGATCAGATGCCAGTTATCCTGCTGGTCAAATTCAAAAGTATGTCCCCACACATAATACATATAGGGCTGCTCTTCTACGCTGTCCTCCAAAAATTGTTCCGTCAGTTCAGGCAGGCGTGCATCCGCTTGATGGCAGGTGGGATGGAGCTCCAGCCAGTTATCCGGCAGAGAAAAATTGTAGGTACTGTGTACGGTACGGGCATAAGTAATTCCGGCCTCTCCTAACAGCTGCATCAGATCTTCATCATACCAACCATAGGGATAGGCAAATCCAGTGATGATCCGCTGGTACATCTGCTCCAGTTTCCGGCGGCAGTTTACTAAATCCTCCATCTGCTGAATCTTTGGCGTACAGGTCATTTTTGTGTGGTTAAACCCATGGTTTGCCACCTCGATCAGTTCATTATCATAGAGCTCCAGAGCTTTTTTCTCTGTGACATTGATATAGGTCTCCCCCTCCGGGAAGACAGCATCTTCTGCCGCAAACCAGTTTGGAATGATATTAAAGGTTCCCTTGATGTTATACTGCTTCATAAGCTCAATGAGTCTCTCATCCTGGGTTGTATTGTCATCGTAGCTGATGGTAAACGCTTTTTTCCTGCCCCCAGGAAAACGTAAATACATTTCATTCATAGTCTTCTTTCCCTCTTCTATTTATTTTTTCGCAATGACTGGACAGCATCCAAAAATGGCGCCTGATTCATATAAATGAACAGTGACCGGGAATAGGAATAATTTTCCACGCATTTCCAGTCCTCTTTGTCCAGGATTACATTATTTTCTGAATCAATATATATGGAATCCCTTTCTCCCTTTGCCATGTGCATCACATAGTCGCAGAGCTGAAATACCACATCTGCCTGTTCCTTGTTCTCACAGGCTTCCAGTGATGGATTCAGGGAACAGAGAAAATGTCCTGTCTGTTCTGCCCGCTCCTTGTCCCCACTTGCAATAATGTAGTATGTTTTTTTATCTTGTAAAAATTTCTTCAGTTTATCATCATTGGCATCATTTTCCAATATTTTCCCTTCGGCTGCCTTCCCTCTTACTCCCCGGATGGCATCGTAAAAGGCATAGGAGATGGTCTGCATGACATTGTGCTCTTCTCTGTACATGCTCTCATACAGGGAGTCAAACACGGCACTGAGGACCCGGTAACTCATAGTATCCAGCTTTTCCTCCGGTGTGTAGCGCATAAAGAAATTCAGACGGTTGCGCCACATATAATAATTGATAAAGGTATTGGCAGGTCTTGTATTGGAACCCATCTTATGTAATACGACACTATTTTTGACAGTAACTGCCCGGAATCCAGCCAGGGTAAACCGGTAGATCCACTCCATGTCGTCCCAGTAGATGAAATTGTCCTCCGGCATGATGCCGATATCTGTGTTTTTTATACAGCTGGTACGCAGCATCACACTGCAGGTGGCGATGGTGTCACAAACCTTAACCTCCGGAATGGTTCCATCATCCAGAAAATCCGCAAAATGGGTAATGGCTGTATAATTTTCAAAGTCGATATCCAGTCCATACTGCTGTACGTATTCTGGGTAATCCATATGGTACACGATGGAACCAGCAGCGCCGGTATCCTGGTGGCTGTCCAGGTATTCTGCCAGCGCCCCCACTGCATTTTCATCCACCAGCACATCATTATCCAGGCAGTACAGATATTCGTATTCCCCTTCCAGAACTTTTCGGATGCCGGTATTAAATCCTCCGGATCCACCCAGATTTTCTGAGTTCACCAACAGGGTTACCTGTTCCCCATATTGTTCCTGGACGGCTTCCACGGAACCATCCGTGGAGGCATTGTCAACCACATAAATATCAAAATCATCCGTTTTTGATTCCAGAACGCTCTGGATACAGTTGACGACATACTCCTTCTTATTATAATTGCATATTACAATGCCGATCTTTTTCACCCTGGTATCCTCCTTTGAAATGTTAGAGCCAGCTCAATGGCACCAATTTGAGCTAACGAAAAAGGGTGTCCTGGAACTAAACCTGGCAGTCAAGCTGTCATAAGTTCTATGGACACCCTTCAATCACTGATATGATTATTTCTTCATCTCTGTCTTAAGCATCTCTGTCAGCTGTGGAACGACCTTATTCAGATCACCTACGATACCATAATCGGCTACATCAAAGATCGGAGCATCCTCATCCTTATTGATGGCAACAATGATATCTGCCTCTTCCATTCCTGCTGTATGCTGAATAGCGCCAGAAATTCCGATGGCAAAGTATACGTTCGGACGAACGGTCTTTCCGGTCTGTCCAACCTGACGGTCTACCGGAAGCCACTCATTTTCCACAACGGCACGGGAACAGCTTACAGTTCCGCCGATCACCTCTGCCAGATCCTCCAACAGTTTGAAGTTTTCTTTTGAACCAACACCACGTCCACCGGATACAAGGATCTTTGCATCCATAATGTCCACTGTATCGTTCACTTCTTTCATTACGTTGAGAATCTCAACATATTTGTCGTTTGGAGTAAATCCTGGGTTATAATTGATCACTTCTGCCTTAGCACCTGCTTTTGGCTCGATCTTCTGCATAACGCCTGGACGAACGGTAGCCATCTGAGGACGGTTATCCGGACATGCGATGGTAGCAATGGTATTTCCACCAAATGCAGGACGAGTCATAAGAAGCTGATTGTGTTTCTGCTCGTTCTCTTTTCCAGGAACTGCATTGATCGGGAAGTCACCGATCTCAAGTACGGTACAGTCTGCGGTAAGGCCAGTAGCCACACGAGCGGACACACGAGGACCGAGGTCACGGCCAATCGCTGTCGCACCTACCAGCATGATATCAGGTTTGTACTCATTGATCACAGAAGCAAGGGCATGAGTATATGGCTCTGTCCGGTAATCTTTCAGTTCTGGATCATCCACAACGATCACCTTGTCGGCACCATACTCAGCTAATGTATCTACAAGACCGGAAACACCGGAACCAACCAGAACGGCTGTCACATCGGTATTTAAGTCTTTGGCAAGCTCATTTGCTTTTCCAAGCAATTCGAGAGCGATTCCACTTATTTCATTGTCTACCTGCTGTGCATAGACAAATACACCTTTATATTCTTCTAAATTCATGATTGCCTCCTTGTTTACTTAGATTACATGTTTCTCTTTTAATTTCTCAACAATATAACTTGCACCCTCTGCGCCGTCCAGAGCCACTTTTTCACCAGCACCCTTACGAACTTTGTCAGAAGCCTTTGCAATCTTTGTCGGAGAACCTTTCAGACCAAGGTTGGAATCATCCACATCCTTTAAGTCTGCCCTTCCCCAAACCGTAATCTCTTTGTCATAGGCATCAAAGATTCCGCCAGGAGTCATGTAACGTGGCTCATTTAATTCAGAAAGAGCAGTGATCAGACAAGGCATTTTTGCCTTCAGTTCATGACTTCTGTCATCATACTGACGCTGTACGATCACATAGTCGCCATCGATCTTAATATCCTTAGCATAGGAAATAACCGGAATATCAAGATGCTCGGAGATCTGTGGTCCTACCTGAGCGGTGTCACCGTCGATCGCCTGACGTCCTGTAATGATCAGGTCATAGTCGATATTGCGAAGAGCACCTGCGATCGTTGTGGAGGTTGCCCATGTATCCGCACCACCAAGCACACGGTCTGTCACAAGGATTCCCTTGTCAGCGCCCATTGCCATTGCTTCACGAAGAACTTCTTCTGCTTTTGGAAGTCCCATGGTAAGAACGGTAACCTCTGCACCGTTCTGCTCTTTGATGCGAAGTGCTGCTTCCAGACCAGCCTTATCATCCGGGTTCATAATTGTAAGCATTGCACCTCTGTCAAGTGTACCATCCGGATTGAATTTTACTCCGCCTGCTGTGTCAGGTACCTGTTTTATACAAACTACTATTTTCACGATATGAACCTCCTTATTTCAATAAGTTTCCAGAGATAACCATACGCTGAACTTCTGATGTTCCTTCGTAAATCTCTGTAATCTTCGCATCACGCATCATACGCTCTACGTCGTACTCTCGGATGTAACCATAACCACCATGTAACTGAACTGCTTTTGTTGTCACTTCCATAGCAACCTCAGCAGCATATAATTTAGCCATTGCAGCTTCTACACTATAAACTTTCTGTGTCTCTTTTGCCTTTGCTGCTTTGTATACGAGATGTTTGGCAGCCTCTACCTTTGTCGCCATGTCAGCCAGCTGGAACTGTGTGTTCTGCTGTGCTGCGATGGAACGGCCAAACTGTTTTCTTTCTTTTACATAAGCTACTGTCGTCTCCAAAGCGCCCTCAGCGATACCAAGTGCCTGAGCAGCGATACCGATACGTCCGCCATCCAGTGTGTGCATGGCGATCGGGAATCCTCTTCCCTCTGGTCCAAGAAGATTTTCTTTCGGGATATGGCAGTCCTCAAAGATCAATTCATATGTAGCCGAACCGCGGATACCCATTTTCTTTTCTTTTGTACCAAATGAGAAGCCTGGAGTTCCTTTTTCTACAATGAATGCAGAGAAATTCTTTTTCTTTCTGCCGCGTCTGTCCTCAGTCACGCTGGTGATGGCGATCACGATATAAACATCTGCCACTTCACCGTTGGTAATGAAACATTTGGAGCCATTGAGCACCCACTCGTCACCCTCTAAAACCGCTTTTGTCTGACAACCCTGGGCATCCGTTCCAGCACCCGGCTCAGTCAGTGCAAAGGCACCCAGTTTTTCACCTTTTGCCAGCGGTGTGAGATATTTCTGCTTCTGCTCTTCCGTACCATAAGTCATGATCGGATCACAGCAAAGGGATGTATGGGCAGATACGATTACGCCTGTTGTACCACACACTTTAGAGAGCTCCTCCACGCACATAACGTAAGTCAGAGGATCACAGCCCTGTCCGCCATACTCCTTTGGTATCGGAATTCCCATGAAACCATATTTCTGCATTTTTTCCACAGTCGCCATCGGGAATTTTTCTGTTTCGTCGGTTTCCTGAGCGAGTGGTTTCGCTTCATTTTCAGCAAATTCTTTAAACAAAGATCTTGCCATTTCATGTTTCTGATCTAAAGTAAAATCCATTGTTAATGAACTCCTTTCTAATTATTTGCTGTAGTCAAAAAATCCCTTGCCAGTCTTGCATCCCAGTTTTCCGGCGCGAACCATTTTTCTGAGAAGCGGTGATGGTCTGTATTTGGAATCACCTGTTTCTGCATAGATGACTTCCATAATGGCAAGGCAGATATCGAGACCAATGTAATCTCCAAGATGAAGAGGTCCCATCGGATGATTACATCCAAGGATCATCGCAGTATCAATATCCTCAGCGCTGGCAACGCCTGCTTCAAGAACACAGATTGCTTCATTAATCATCGGGATCAGGATGCGGTTTACGGCAAATCCAGCAGCTTCATTAACCTGTACTGGAGTTTTTCCGATCTGTTTTGAGATCTCAATGATCTTGTCATTCATCTCATCCGGTGTATTCTCACCGCGGATAACTTCAACCAGTTTCATTCTGTCAGCCGGGTTAAAGAAATGCATTCCGATCATCGGACGGTCCAGCCCAGCTCCCATCTCTGTGATAGAAAGAGAGGAAGTATTGGAAGCAAACATACAATCAGCGGGAACGATCTCCATCAATTCTTTGAATGTTGCTTTCTTGATATCCATATTCTCCGGAGCAACCTCTACGATAAGATTACAGTCTGTACAGATATCTTTCAGACCAGTCTTGATCTTGCCAAGAATCTCCGTTGCCTTTTCCTGTGTCATCTTTTCTTTTTTTACAAGGAAATTCAGGTTCTTCTCAATCTTTGCTTTTCCGCCATCTGCAAATTCCTGCTTGATATCACAAAGACGAACTTCCATTCCATCTGTCATTGCAAATGCCTGAGCAATTCCGGAACCCATCGTTCCAGCTCCAATAATACCTACTATCATGTTACGTTCCTCCTAAATATATATTTTTCTTTATTCCACCGGTTTGCACCGGTCGATTTCAAACGAGAGACTGCCCCTGCTTATTTATTCTGAAAAGGAACTACTTTTAATTTTTTCTCTTTGTCCTTCTCTAAGAAATTGCCCATTCCGGCTTTCTGGTCTTCTGTCTCAAAGCAGTCGCCGAAGAGTTTCTCTTCAATAACAATCGCCTGATCCATATCTACCTGCAGACCATCGTTAATGGCTTTTTTGCAGTTGCGGACAGCGATCGGAGCCTGCATAGCGATTCCAGCTGCCATTTTCTTTGCTGCCGGCATCAGTTCTTCCTGAGAATAAACAGCATTTACAAGCCCAACACGATATGCCTCATCTGCTTTGATATTTCTCGCCGTATAGATCAGCTGTTTTGCCATACCAACAGGGATAACACGTGCCAGTCTCTGGGTTCCGCCAAAACCTGGTGTGATACCAAGACCGACTTCCGGCTGTCCAAATACTGCATTGTCAGAACAGATACGAATGTCACAGCTCATGGAAATCTCACAGCCTCCGCCGAGAGCAAAACCATTTACCGCAGCGATAACCGGGATCGGGAATGTCTCCAGCTTGCGGAATACATCATTTCCTTTTTTACCGAATGCCTCTCCTTCTGCTTTGGTCAGTGTGCTCATCTCTCCGATGTCAGCGCCTGCCACAAAGGATTTGTCGCCTGCTCCAGTCAGGATCAGACAGCGGATCGCATCCAGATCCACCGCATCCAGAGCCGCATCCAGTTCATCCAGAACGGTGCTGTTCAATGCGTTCAATGCTTTGGGACGGTTGATGGTGATAATACCAACTTTGTCCTCTACGTCATAAGTAATGAATTCCATATTGGGAACTCTCCTTTCGATTGATTATGTTTGAATGGAGTGCTTAGCCACATAGAGCCCAGCCACCATATAAACAGTCCATATGCCAGAGGCTTTTTCCCTCTGGCATAGAACCAAAATGCTTTTTATCAGTCGCGCTCAACGATAGTAGCACAACCCATTCCACCGCCGATACAAAGTGTTGCAAGACCTTTCTTGGCATCGCGTTTCTGCATTTCATGAAGAAGTGTCACAAGAATACGGCATCCAGATGCTCCTACCGGATGTCCGAGAGCGATCGCACCACCATTTACATTCAGCTTCTCAAGATCAAAGCCAAGGTCTCTTCCCACTGCGATAGACTGTGCTGCAAATGCCTCATTTGCCTCGATCAGATCCATATCTGCCACGCTGAGCCCGGTCTTGTTCATAACTTTCTGCGTAGCAGCAACCGGTCCAATACCCATGATCTTCGGATCTACACCAGCCAGGGCGCCGGCAACGAATGTAGCCATTGGTTTAACACCCAGCTCTTTTGCTTTCTCTTCGCTCATAACAACAACAGCTGCCGCACCATCATTGATTCCTGAAGCGTTACCAGCGGTAACAAAACCATCTTTGTTGATCGGACGAAGTTTGGAAAGACCTTCCATGGATGTGCCAGGACGTGGTCCCTCATCTTTATCAAATACAACAGTCTGTTTTCTCTGTTTTACTTCTACTGGAACGATCTCATCATCAAATTTTCCTGCTTCCTGAGCTGCAACTGCCTTATTCTGGCTGTTTACTGCAAACTCATCCAGCTCTTCACGGGTCAGTTTCCATCTGTCGTCAGCGCAGATGTTGTCAGCTGTCTGGATCATGTGGTAGTCATTGAATGCATCCCAGAGAGCATCGTTTACCATCGTATCCACGATTGTATTGTTGTTCATTCTGTAACCGAAACGTGCCTGTTTCAGAGCATAAGGAGCCATGGACATGTTTTCCATACCACCTGCCACTACGATATCTGCATCCCCTGTCTGGATCATCTGGGCAGCCATATTGACACAGTTCAGACCGGAACCACACACAACGTTCACCGTTACAGCGGGTGTCTCAATCGGGAGACCAGCATTGATAGAAGCCTGACGTGCTACGTTCTGGCCCAAACCAGCCTGGATAACACAGCCCATGTATACATGGTCAACCTGTTCTTTTGGAACACCAGCTCTCTTAAGAGCTTCTTCGATCACGATAGAACCCAGCTTCTGTGCCGGAGTCGTACTGAGTGTACCTCCCATTGTTCCGATCGCAGTACGGCAAGCGCCTGCTAAAACTACTTTTTTAGACATGATAACTATATCCTCCTTAATAAAATGATTATTTTATATGTGCCGGAAATATTTCCGGTTTTATACTGTGAGCTTTATCAAGCATAACTCACCTTTTCGCTTTCTGTCATTGACACATGAGAGCTGCCTGTTATCTGGCATATTTTTTTCTCAACATTTTTTCTACAGCTGCCGGCACCATATTGGACACATCGGAACCATAGGAAGCCACCTCTCTCACAATCGTAGAACTCAGAAAAGCATATTCAAGGCTCGTCGTAAAAAACATCGTATCGATATCCGGATCCAGACTGTGGTTCGTCTGGGCGATCTGCATCTCCGACTCAAAGTCTGAAACAGCACGGAGGCCACGGATCATAACCTTTGCCTCCACACTCCTGGCAAAATCCACTGTAAGCCCGTCAAAGGTCTGGATTTTGACATTGGGAAATTCTTCTGTCGTATCCTCAAGCATATGAACCCTTTCCTCCAAGGTAAAGAGAGGATTTTTGCTATTGTTTTTTAAGATGGCCACAATAACCTCGTCAACCACTTTCGATGCCCTCTTGATAATATCAAGATGTCCATAGGTTACAGGATCAAAGCTGCCAGGATATACTGCTTTTATCATAGAAATCTCCCTTATCAGGCTTATACCGAATTACTTTGTTAATTTTTTCACAATGCGTTGTCCCACCACTCACATTACCTATCATAACATTCCTGTTTGAAGTTGTCAAACAATTATCAATCTAAAATTCACATATTTTTTAATCTCTTTCTAAGTTAACCTTAAAGTGAAAAATGAAAGTTATTTTACCGTAACCTGAACCTTCCTGTAGACCCCGCTCTGGGCATAGGCAAAGACCGTATATTTTCCCTTTTTCTTTGCCTTTATGACGCCTTTTTTAGAGACAGACAGTGCCTTGGGGCGGCTGGATTCGTAACTGACCTCCCGGTGGTGCCGCAGCGGCTTGGACTCTTTGATCTCTTTTGCCTTGATGCGCCATGTCCTGCCTGCCTTTAAGGTGACTTTATTTTTGTTCAGCTTTACAGATTTGGCATTTCCGTTCTTTCCGCCCTTCGTGGTGACGTGGATCGTCTTGGAGACGGCGATAGTCACCTTCTTCCCATTGATGACCTTATAGGCCCGGACCATATATTTATAATAAGTACCTTTTTTGCATTTCCGGTCAATGTAGGATTTTTTATTTCCGCTCTTTATGTCCTTCTTTAGTTTGTATTCATAGATCCATTTTTTTGTGTTGCAGCGGTTGCCGTACACCTCGTAGCCGTCTGCTCCCTTCACCCGGTCCCAGGCCAGTTTGATGTTTTTCTCCGTGATCTGGGACGCTCTCGCCTGGATCCTGGCAAAATATGCCCCCTTTATGTCCTGATCGGTCTTCTGGGACCGTATGGTCTGTTCGGTCACGAGAATCGTATCCATGGGGACATCCAGTTCCTTTGCCGCCGCCTGGATCTTCACTGCCGTATCCGGGGAGACGCCCAGTCCGTCCGTGATGTCAGAAAGGTCTTTGTCCGGAAGGGGTGCCTGGGAAGCCTCCGGTGTTGGCGAGGGGGACGGCGTCGGTTTCTGGGATGGCGCTGGCTCTTGGGACGGCATCGGCTCCGGGGTAATGGAAGGCGATGGTGTCTTGGTAATGACTGGCGTAGCCGATGGTGCTGGTGCTTCCGTCGGTCCTGGCGGCTCTGGGGTGCCTGTCGGGGCAGGGGTTAGAGACGGCGGAGGCGTTGGTTCTGGAGTGGGCTGGAGCTTTTCCATAAAGGTTACCAGGATCGTATGGTTGCTCTGAATACTGGGAATCCTATAGGTATTTTCTTCTGCCTGTTTTTCCACTCCGTTGATGGTAAAGGTATAGGAGCCGGACTCTTCGGAAGGCTGGAAGGTAAGCAGGACATCTTCGCCACTATCCACTTTCATTTCTATAAAGGCGTTGCCGCCGGTGGTAACTGTCGTTTCTGATGATTTCAGAGTAACTGCCCCGGTTCCAATTATTTTTACTTTGAGGTCATATGTAATATAGGGAACAGTTGTTGTTTCTGGCTCATCTGTCGTCTGTGGTGTCGGTGTTGGGGTTGGGGTTTCCGGCTCTTCAGTCCTCTGTGGCGTCGGTGTCGGAGTAGCCGGCTCTTCCTTTTTTCCATCCGAAGACACAGTACCAGCATAGGACCAGTTGGAGACTGACGACAGATTTAAATGCAAAGCTGGGCGGATGGCGAGATTAATGTCGTGGACACTATTACCATGCGTATAGGCATTCCCCCTGTAAAACATGTAGGAAGCGTTATTGCTATAGCGGCCCGGCGACCGGAGCCACCAGTAACCATTCCCCGCATATTCTTCAGATGCAAATGTAAATGCCCCCTGCCCTTTTGCAAAAGCAGTATTCAAGGCCCTTCTGCTTTGTGCATATTCACTTTTGGAAGAGGCAAACCCATATGCCGGATCTGTTGCCTCATCGATGGACAGCAGATACAACGGATCCAAAGTATTATTTCCTCCATCGGTCCCATACTCTATGTTGTCTTTGTTCACTATATCTGTAGTTTGAATCGCTTCCTGCTCTTCGGCAGTAAAAGCATAATCCATAAAATTTCCAGAACTATAGTCATTCTTACATATATTTTCCTCTGCCCCATATCCATTCAGCCAGCTGCGCAATGTACAGGTCTCCCAGGTGACATCTACATATGTATCATTATATCTCTGGCAGTCCAGGTTTTTGTCCGCCACCAGGAAGGCATCGTCGCCCTCTACCGACAGCACCCGCCACTTAATGGAAGTCTTGGCATCCTTTTTATCCGCCCTGCCGTCCCTGTTGGTGTCTTCCTGCCAGTATTTCCCGAACCAGATACAGTCCCAGGTGGTAATACCGCTGCTGTCTATCTTTGGGCTGCTTACGCCATAGCCTGCCGCCTGGGCCGGCGATGAACCAGGCATGGGCAGGATGCCTGCCAGCAGGGCAGCGATCAATAAAAAGGCTGCCTGTCTTTTCAAATCGGATTTTTTAAGCATTTTCATATTGCCATATCCTTTCGTTTAATGAAGCTATTTTACCGTAACCTGAACCTTTTTATAGACGCCGCTCTGGGCATAGGCAAAGACCGTATATTTTCCCTTTTTCTTTGCCTTTATGA
>CAMXSH010000049.1 GCA_947246475.1 uncultured Roseburia sp. | reverse complement strand
AGTTTGTGAAGGATTCCACAAAACCTCTGCCTCCGAAAGAGTATTCAGAGATCGAGTTACCGTAATACAGATAAGTCAATAACAAATTAGGATTACGAAGTTTGAATGATGTACAGAACCCCACAAATGGTGTAGACACACTGTTTATGGGGTTTTTGGATGAAAGGAAAATAATCCATCAGCTATGCTGGTGCGCCTGGCAATGCACCGGCAGACCCGTCTTTTTTCTTCGGAGAGAGTATCGGCGGACAGTTTAAAGAAAACGAGGTATTTATGAAAAAACAAGATAAGAATTGGATAGGGGCATTTCTGATCGTATTAATATTGGCATTTGTTCCCTTGGTCGTATCAGCTAAAAAATACAGTGTCGGACTGAGTGACCAGTTATGGTTTTCCAGTGCAGATACCTCCTATGATTTTTTCCTCTACTGGAAAGGACAGGCGCTGCTGCTTTTGTGTGGTCTCCTGTCTCTTTATGCGGCGTTGAAGATGACGATCAGTAAAAAGGACATGATGGCATCTGTGGACAATCGGTATATGATACCGCTGGGGGTCTATTTTCTCATGAGCCTTTTGTCAACTCTTCTGTCCCAGCACAAAAAAATGGCGGTCTGGGGCGGTTATGAGCAATGGGAAGGAATGCTGACGCTGGGAGCCTACGTGGTGGTCCTTTTCTTTACCTGTTATCTGATACAGGGGAAGACGGAGATCCTTATCGTCATGTATGGGCTGCTGGCAGGAGTATTTGTCCTCTCCCTGCTGGGTGCAAGACAGTTTTTAGGACATGATTTTTTCCGTACGGCGGCTGGGAAGGCAGTGATGAATTTTATGAGCGATGAGAAGCTGAATTTTACCTTTAATTTTGCTCCCGGACGGGTATATGCCACACTGTACAATCCGAATTATGTGGGATCCTATGTGGCCCTTATGCTTCCGGTGATCCTTTCCATGATCTCTTTGCGCAAAAAGATTGATGCGGTCATTAGAAGTGTTCTGGCAGCTGCCACGGCAGTCTTTCTCGTGATGATGCTTTTCGGCTCTGAATCTGTCACAGGTTTTATCGGTCTTGGGGCTGTGCTTGTACTCTTTACCATACTGATGATTACCAATATAAAAAAGCAGCCTAAGATTTTTGTTTCCGTGGCGGTCCTGTGCATACTGGCTGTGACAGGTGCAGTGTTTTATAACAGATCTATATTTGAGTATGGCTGGAATAAGATTATGAACCCTACACCGAATCATTTTGTGGTGAAAAGCATGGTTTCCCGTGGAGGAGCCCTGGAGATCTGTACCGCGGAGGATGATCTGCTCCGTCTGGCAGTGGATGTAAAGGATGGAACCTATACATATGAAGCGGAGGATGAGAAGGGCAGTCCTGTGGAGGCGGTGAAGGATAGGGAAGGCAAATCAGTGAAGTTTCTGGATAAGAGGTTCGATAGGATACAAATTCAGGAGACAAGTGTAGAAGCGGAGGGGGAGAAGCAGGATGCTTTTGTGGTCAACACGCCCTCTGTGGGAAAAACCTACACGGTGGCAGTGGGCACAGCTGGCAATCAAAACGGATTGAGCCAGAAAAATTATAAGATTTATAACCCTTTTAAAAAACTCGATGGTTTGCGGGAGATACCAGCAGTGGGCTTTGAGGATAAAATGCATTTTGCCAGCCGACGCGGCTATATCTGGTCCCGTACCTTTCCGCTTTTACCCGGGCATCTGCTCCTTGGTTCCGGGCCCAATACCTTTGTGTATGAGTTCCCCAACGATGATTATGTGGGGATGAAAAATGTAGGTTATGATGGGGCCACTGTGACCAAGCCCCACAATATGTTTATGCAGATGTTTGTGCAGACAGGGCTTCTTTCCCTGCTGGCATTTTTAGCTTTATATAGCTTTTATTTTGCAGAGTGTATGAGATTATATTGGCGGAGAACCAAATATGGCTGGATAGAACGGTTTGGAACCGGACTCTGTCTGGGGACTTTTGGGTATCTGGTGACGGGGCTTGCCAACGATTCCACAGTGGCAGCAGCGCCTCTGTACTGGTGTCTTCTGGGTGTAGGGATTGCAGTGAACCGATGGGTGGCAAAGGGGGAAGATAGTTTTGAATAAGAAAAAGATTTTATTGACAGCCATCAATGCAAAATATATCCATTCCAATTTGGCAGTATACTCTCTCCGGGCAAATGCGGGAAAATATGCAGCTCAGGTGGAACTGGCAGAGTTTACCATTAACCACAGGAGGGAAGAGATCCTGCAGGGGATCTTCCAGAGGAAGCCGGATATGGTGGGATTTTCCTGTTATATCTGGAACATAGAGTATGTGATGGATGTGGCTGAAAATTTGAAAAAAATTTTGCCGGGGGTAACGATCCTGCTGGGAGGTCCGGAGGTATCCTATGATGCTGTACAAAGACTGGAGAGGCATGAGTATGTGGATATGATCATCGCCGGAGAGGGAGAGAAGACCTTCCGGGAGCTTCTGGAATGGTATTGTGAGGGGAAGCCTCATAAAGAGCTGGAAAATATCTGCGGTCTCTGTTACCGGGAAGAATCGGGAAAGATTCATAAGACACCGGCGAGAGAGCCGGCCAGGATGGACGAGCTCCGTTTTCCTTACCGTGATCTGGAGGATATGGAAAACCGTATCATATATTATGAGACGATCCGCGGCTGCCCATTTTCCTGCAGTTATTGTCTGTCGTCCGTGGAAAAAAGCGTGCGGCTGCGGAGCCTGCCTCTGGTCTTTGAAGAGCTGGATTTTTTCCTGGAACATAACGTGAAGCAGGTTAAATTTGTAGACCGCACCTTTAATTGTGATCATGAACATGCATATAAGATCTGGAATTATATAAAGGAACATGATAATGGGGTGACGAATTTCCATTTTGAGATCGGCGGAGATCTTCTGCGGAAGGAAGATTTTGAGCTGTTCCGGGCTTTCCGGCCAGGACTTGTCCAGTTTGAGATCGGTGTCCAGTCCACGAACCCAGAGACGGTACAGGCGATCCGCCGCAGGGCAGATCTGGAGCAGATCCGGGAAAATGTACAGAAGGTCAAGGAAACGGGCAATATCCATCAGCATCTAGATCTTATCGCCGGACTTCCCTATGAGGATTATGAGTCTTTTCACCGTTCTTTTCTTGATGTATATGCCATGAAACCGGATCAGCTTCAGCTTGGTTTTCTAAAGGTTTTAAAAGGATCTTATATGGATGAGGCAAAGGAAGAGTATGAGGTGGTTTATGGGAACCGTCCACCTTATGAGGTTCTGTCTACGCGGTGGCTGTCTTATGAGGACGTGATGCGCCTCAAAAGGGTGGAAGAGATGGTGGAGGTGTATTACAATAGTTTCCAGTTTCCGGCAGCGATGACGCTGTTGGAGTGCTGTACCGGGGATGCTTTTCGGATGTATGAGGGACTGGGAGAATTTTATGAGAGAAATGGATACTTTGGAAGAAAACACAGCCGGGTTTCCCGCTATGAGATCTTGTGGGAATATGCCAGCAGCCAGTATGAAGATCTGACGGAGGAGTTCCGCCAGGCTCTGACCTATGATCTGTACCTCCGGGATTACATAAAAAATCCCCCTTCCTTTGTGAGGCCGAGGGACCGTGAATATCTTGCCTGGGTAAGAAAATTTCTGGATGGTGAAGCAGAAAATCCACGGATTCTTTCCGGCTATGACGGATTTGTGACAAAACAATTGTTTAATATGGTATATATTGGTCAATTTACTCTGGATATTCAGGCGCTGCTGGCAGAACAGAGGATCGGGAAGAAGGATCCCTATTCCCTTGTTTTTGACTATCGGCGCAGAGATCCGCTGAATCACAGTGCCAGGGTGGCACAGATCGGGGAGTCAGAGTTCAAATAGTCGCCAATGGGCTGAATTATACTAGTTTCCGAAATTCCTGACTGAGAATCTCCCGGCGGGGAAGTTCTGAGCGCAGGACTTCTTCTGCGAGAGAGGATAATTCCCTTCTTGCCCCCATAGTGGCATAGATCTCCGCAAGCGCCCGGTAATCTGTGGATTTATCGGAACCAGAGCTGAGGCAGCAGCGGTATACAGCGGCGGCTTCTTCCAGAAGTTCCCCTTTATGGTAGGCTTTACCAAGATTTGACATATTCATTAAGAAATCATTAAAATTTTCATCATATTGGGATAAGGTCTTGAAATTTCCAACGCCATATGCTAACTTTAAATCTGTGTTGGAATATTCCGACAGATCCATCATAGGGAGCCTGCTCTGTTCTGTTACCCGGTTCTGGTAATAACAGATATTCTCATCGCTGCTTTCCGGCATGGGAATTTGTTTCATATCAGGCTCAAACATCGTCAGCTTGGATATATCTTTGTTTCTGGCGCAGTTGGCAGCTTCTTCCCGCTGCCAGAACTCGTCGGATCGCTTTTTTTCTTCCCGGCTGCTCTTTCGCTTCTCATAGTGGAGCCAGAGTATAAAGATCAGAAAACATACAAAGAGTGAAGGAAATGGCAAATTTTCAAACATTTTATTCATCCTTTCAGTATAAAATAATATTAACAAGGAGGTTAACATATCATGATGAACCGTAAAAAACAGCGTATGATCGCTGCGATCATATGCCTGGTACTGATCATTGCAATGCTGGCAGGGATTGTACTGCCTTACGTATTGCCAGGGGTGGAATAAACCCTGTATATATTTTAATACAGCTTAGGTAAATGTGCAAGGGAGGACTTTTTTTGAAACGAAGAGGGATCATGGCAGCGTTTGCTGTTATTATTGTTATGTTTGCGATCATAGGGGTCTATGTGTATGCCAGTTACAGCCGGATCAAGCCGGATGAGGACAAAATATGTAATGGGATAAAAGTAGATTCCATTGACATCAGCGGAATGACAGAAGAGGAAGCATCCGTGGCGGTAAATTCATATATAACCCAGCTGGGGAGCCGCAATCTCGTACTGGATATAAATGGAGAGACTGTCACCAGCCGTCTGGACGAAGCAGGTTATTCATTCTCAGCCGGAGATTTTCTCGATGAGGCAATGAAAATCGGAAAAAGTGGAAATATGATAGATAATTACCGGCAGATCAAAGCGGCGGCCCAGGGAAATTATGCCTATAAGGTCACGATGGCACTGGATGAAGAAAAATTAAAAAAATATATTAAGAAAAACAGTAAAAAAATGTGCGTTGGGGCGAAAAATGCAGAAATTAAGATGGAAGACGGCAAATTTGTGTACACAAAAGCCAAAGAGGGGATCAGCATTGATACAGACCGCACCCTTCAGCTGGTGAAAGAAGCAGTGGAGGCATCCGGTGGCAATGAAGTGCAGATTCCGGTGACTGCCGAGGTCAAGGTCCAGCAGCCAGAGATCACAGAAGAGACAGCGGCGAGATGTAAGGATAAGATCGGTACATTCACTACCACTTTTAATTCTGGTAATGTCAACCGGACAAAAAACCTTGCCAATGCGGCACGTCTCATAAGCGGGACAGTGCTCTATCCAGGGGATACCTTCTCGGTACATGATACGATTTCCCCCCTTACAGAGGAGAATGGCTATTATGAAGCAGCATCTTATAACAATGGCAAGGTAGAGGATAGTCTGGGGGGCGGTGTCTGCCAGGTGTCTACTACTTTATATAATGCTGTACTCAGGGCAGAATTGGAGATTGCAGAGAGAAGCCCACATTCCATGGTAGTGAGTTATGTGAAGCCTTCTATGGATGCTGCCATCGCTGGAGATTATAAGGACTTTAAGTTTAAGAATGATACATCTGTCCCCATCTACATTCAGGGGGGAACTTACGGGAATTCCATTTATTTTACCATATATGGAGAAGAGACCAGAAGTCCGGACCGGACGATCCGGTTTGAGTCCGAGGTGACAGATACAATTCAGCCGGGGGCTGACAAAGTTACTTTGGATAAGACAAAACCCGAATCCTATATGGCGGTAACCCAGGAGGCGCACATAGGATATAAGGCCAAACTCTGGAAGATCGTGAAAGAGAACGGAAAAGAATCGAAAACCCAGATAAACAGCAGTACTTATTCGGCGTCTCCCCGCTATGTGACCAGGGGTGCGAAGAAAGAACCAAAACCGACTCCCAAACCTACTAAGAGGCCATCTGACCGGGACAGAGAAGATAATTCCAGAGGAGAAAAGAATGGAAATAGTACCAGGCGGTCATTGGGAGGTACTACAGGAGGAAATACGGGGGGCAGTACAGGAGGAAACAGTGCTGGAAACCCGGCTGGCGGTGCAGCGCCTACCCAGCAGCCAGCCGATCCGTCCCAGGATGCAGCTGCGGGGATCCCATCCCAAATGGATCCACAGCAGGCAGTTCAATGATCTGGGGATAAAATATTAGCTCGACGGCGTTATCGAGCCAGGAAAAATCAGGAGAGACAGGTGTATTTATGCGTTCAGGAAAAGTGCCGGAGAGGATACTAAATAGGTCTGTACGAAGGAAGATTACATATAAAAGCAGGTGCCTTGCCATACCGCCGGCGCCAGGAAGGGATAGCAGCGTATACCATCCCGGGGGCGGGGTGCCCATGGCATTTAGTACCAATCCGGTCACCGGTGATCCAGACACCATAGGATACCGTGCATTTTTCCGTATGGCAAATGATATCTGCTGTGCCGGCGCAGATCCGTCCGGCATGCTGCTGGACATACTGCTTCCAGAAGGCAGTGAGGAACAGGAACTCAGACAGATCATGGATCAGATCGGCAGCCTGGCAGAGCAGTATGAGGTGGATATTCTAGGCGGGCACACAGAAGTTATGGCAGCGGTGACTGAGCCTGTGATCACTGTGACAGGAGTTGGCTTTTTTAGAAAAAACGTGATGCATGGAGAGACAAAGCCCAGGCAGGGGATGGACCTGGTGATGACAAAGTGGGCAGGAGCTTCCGGGACGACAGAACTGGTAAAGAAGGGAAGAGAGGAATTGCTGGACTGTTTCAGCAGGGATTTTCTGGAACAGGCAGAAAGCTATGGCAGGGAGATAAGCTGTCTGCCCGGGGCAGAAATCGCCTGGGAAAACGGCGCAGCAGCCCTTCACAATGCCTCTGCCGGAGGAATCTTTGGTGCTCTCTGGGAATTGGGGGAATCGTGCAGAACTGGTTTGGAAGTAGATCTGAAAAAAATACCCATCCGTCAGGAGACGGTGGAGATCTGTGAATATTTTGATGAAAATCCCTATATAATACCGTCGGAGGGCGTGCTTCTGATCGTCACATCCAGTGGATCCCGCCTGATCCGGGAGTATGAAGCTGCCGGGATCCCGGCAGCGGTGATCGGACAGATCCGGGAGGATCAGGACAGGATCGTAAAAAATGGAGAGGAAAGACGTTATCTGGTTCCTCCCGGAAATGGGTAAGCAGTGCAGGAGGGGAAATAAATGCTTCAGGAAGAGATACTTAATATCATATCAAAGAATGCAAAGGTGACGACAGAAGATCTGGCTGCCATGCTGGCTTCCACGCCAGATCAGGTGGAGAAGTGCCTGAAGGAGATGGAAGAGAGCGGCATCATCTGTGGATATCCTGCACTGATCAACTGGGATAAGACGGATAATGAAATCGTGACAGCGCTGATCGAGGTAAAGGTGGCACCCCAGAGAGGGCGCGGATTTGACAAGGTGGCAGAGAGAATCTACCAGTTTGACGAGGTGGAAAGTGTATATCTGATGAGTGGAGGCTTTGATCTCACCGTTATTATTGAGGGAAAGAGTATGAAAGAGGTGTCGCGTTTTGTATCTACAAAGCTTTCACCGATGGATTCCATCATCAGCACAGCCACCTATTTTGTTTTGAAAAAATACAAGGAGCATGGTCTTCCCCTTACCAAAAACACAAATGAAGACGAGAGGATGTTGATCACACCATGAGAAATCCATTATCGAAAACTGTTATGGAGCTTCAGCCCTCCGGTATCCGGCGCTTTTTTGATGTGGCAAACACCATGGAAAATGTTATTTCCCTGGGTGTGGGGGAACCGGATTTTGATACACCCTGGCACGTCCGGGAGGAAGGAATATATTCTCTTGAGCAGGGAAGAACCTATTACACCTCCAATGCAGGACTGCTTCCTTTGAGACAGGAGATCAGCCGTTATCTTGGGGAGCGTTTTGATTTACCATATGGTCCGGAGGAGATTCTTGTCACAGTGGGAGGGAGCGAAGCCATCGACGTGGCATTTCGCGCTATGCTGGATCCGGGAGATGAAGTGATCATACCAGAACCATGTTTTGTGTCCTACCTTCCCTGTGTAAAGATGGCAGGCGGTGTCCCTGTGGAGATTCCGCTGGAAGAAAAGGATCAGTTCAAACTGACTCCTGATAAACTGAGAGGTGCAGTCACCGACAAGACGAAGATAGTGGTACTTCCATTTCCCAATAATCCCACCGGAGCCATAATGACAGCTCAGGAGCTGCAGGCAGTGGCAGATATTATTAAAGAAAAGGATCTGTTTGTCCTGTCAGATGAGATTTATTCGGAACTCAGTTATCACGGCCGGCATGTATCGGTCGCAAGCCTTCCGGGAATGGCAGAACGAACGGTAGTGATTAACGGCTTTTCCAAATCTTTTGCCATGACAGGCTGGAGGCTGGGGTATGCAGCGGCGTCAAGGGAGATCATCAAAGAGATGGTAAAGATCCATCAGTACATCATTATGAGTTCTCCTACCACCAGCCAGTATGCGGCGATCGAAGCCCTTAAAAATGGTATGGAAGATGTGGGGCGGATGCGGGAAGCCTATAACCAGCGGAGGAGGTTTCTTGTAAAAGAACTGAATGAGATGGGGCTTCCCTGTTTTGAGCCCTATGGTGCATTTTATGTATTTCCCAATATCAGCAGGTTTGGAATGACCAGTGAGGAATTTGCCAGGAGGCTTCTGCAGGAACAGAGAGTAGCAGTTGTCCCGGGAGATGCCTTTGGAAAGTGTGGTGAAGGGTTCCTGAGGATCTCTTATGCATATTCCATTGAAAACCTAAAAGTGGCATTGGAAAAGATACAGAAATTTATAGACACCTTGTCGTAATTATGATATACTAAAAATTAGCCAAAAGGTTATGTAAATGGTGTCAATCAGAGCCATAGACCTGTTGGGGGAGAGTTAGTCAGACGGAAGTATTTTGTCTGGAAAGGAGAAAGGAAATATGGCTACACTGAATGCAGAACATATCAATCCTTTTTTGATAGCGGCTAAAAAAGTGATTCAGGACATGTGTTTCGTCGATGTATCCATACAGAAGCCGGGTTTAAAGGAGGCTGATTTCGGATCGGATACATGGGTTATTATAATTGGTATTACTGGTGAGATGAAAGGTCAGGTGCTTCTTGCCATGGCAGAGAAAGCTGCCTGTAGTATTGCCTCAAAGATGTGTATGACAGAGGTAAAGAGTATTGATGATTTTTCGGCAAGTGCACTCAGTGAGCTTGGCAATATGATCATGGGAAATGCAGCTACTGTGTTTTCTTCCAGTGGAGTGGGGATCGATATTACGCCTCCAGCACTGTCCCATGGAAAAGTGAGTTTTACTAACACATATGCAAAGAGTCTTTGTGTTCCATTAACTTTTGAAGAATCGGTAGTGGAATTATATTTGGCCTTGAGACAGTAATAACATAAAATCTGCGGTAAAAATGTTATGTGATACATAGCATTTTTTCATCTTTTTGGGTGAAAAAGAAAATATTGGCAAAGAAGGAAAGGGGTTTCAGATGTTCAATATCGTTCTGCTGGAACCAGAAATACCGGCGAATACCGGAAATATTGGGAGAACCTGTGTTGCTGCAGGGGCAAGGCTTCATCTGATCGAACCAATGGGGTTTCAGATATCAGAGAAGCAGGTGAAGCGGGCAGGACTTGATTACTGGGATAAGCTGGACGTAACAGTTTATGACAGTTATCGTGATTTTATGGAGAAGAATCCAGCGGTCAAAATTTATATGGCGACTACAAAGGCGAGGAAGATCTATACCGAGGCAGCCTTTGAGGAAGACTGCTATATTATGTTCGGAAAAGAGAGCAGAGGGATTCCGGAAGAAATTCTTGTGGAGAATGAAGAAAATACCATCCGGATACCTATGTATGAGGATATTAGGTCGCTGAATCTTGGAAATTCTGTGGCAGTGGTTTTGTATGAAGCGCTGAGACAGCAGGGGTTTGCACATTTGAATACAAAAGGAGATCTGCACAGGCTTTCATGGGCAGCAGATCAATGAAGGAGGTATTTTTAATATGACAAATAAGCGGGGTTCAGACAGGAGTAGAGAAAGGAAGGTATCCTTGCCTTTAAAGTTAAAGGGTTTGGTTTTTGTGGCGGTGATGATCACACTTGTGATACTTATCACGATCGTTGTTGCCATGCCGCAGGTGCGTAGTACGATGAGTGCCACTGTGCAGGGGTACATACATGATGTGGTGGTTTCCAATGGACAGATCTTAGGAACAGAAGTGTCTGCCCGTGGCAGAAGTGCACTTTCTAAGGACAAACTGGAGTCACTTTTCAAAGACCTGAAGATTCAGAATGTGGAATCCAGCTATGCTTATGTAGTGGCTTCCGACGGGACCATGCTGTATCACCCAACAGCGGAAAAGGTTGGTCAGCCGGTGGAAAATGAAGTGGTCAACCAGGTTGTGAAAGAGATTAGTTCTGGAAAAGTCCCAGAACCGAATATTGTCACCTATAATTTTAAAGGTGAGGTAAAGTATGCTGGATATTATGTGAATCCGGAAGGGGATTTTATACTTGTTATCAGTGCGGATGAAGCAGATGTTTTTTCCTCAGTGAGTCATGTAGTGACAGTGATGGCGATTTCTGGTGGAATTGCCGAAATAGTCTGCCTGATCATTGCTTTTATCGGTTTCCATATACTGATTGATCCATTGAGAAAGATCGCACAGATCGTTGCCAGGATGGGCGAGCTTGATTTCACAAAGGATCCAGAACTGGATAAACTTCTTAAAAGCAGGGATGAAACCGGGCTTATGGCACGTTCCGTATGTGAGGTACAGGAGAAGCTTGGCGAAGTGGTGACAGAATTGAAAGGACAGAGCGAGAGGCTGTATACGTCCTCAGATAATCTTAGCAAAAATGCTTCTGTGACAGCGGGGACCATCGGTCAGATCAACAGTGCGGTTCGGGATATGGCGGAGGGAGCGTCCTCTCAGGCACAGGACACCCAGACAGCTACGGAAAGTGTTATTGTTATTGGAAATATGGTGGAGGAGACCAATACAGAGGTTTCCGGGCTCCGCAATAACGTTGAGCGGATGAAGGAATCCGGAGAAGCAGCAAACTGTAACCTGAAAGAACTGGAAGAGATTAACTCCGAGGTAAAAGAATCCATCGAGGAGATTTACCGTCAGACAAATACGACCAATGAATCTGCCATGAAGATCAAAGATGCCATTGCGCTGATTACATCGATTGCAGAGGAGACTAACCTGTTGTCATTGAATGCTTCTATCGAAGCTGCCAGGGCAGGAGAACAGGGAAAGGGATTTGCCGTTGTGGCAAACCAGATTCAGAAGCTTGCCGAGCAGTCCAATGATTCTGCCATGAAAGTCCAGGGAATCACCAATATGCTGATGGAGGATTCTGAAAAGGCAGTGGTGACTATGGATAAAGTGAAGAAGATCATGGATACCCAGATGCAGAAGGTTGACACCACAGGAAGTATATTTTCTGAAGTTCAGGAGGGGATTGAAAATTCCATGCATGGAATTACTTCTATTTCTGAAAAAACGCAGAATATGGATCAGGCAAGAGTGAATGTGGTGGATATCGTACAAAACCTGACAGCCATCGCAGAGCAAAATGCTGCGGGAACAGAAGAAGCTTCTGCTTCTGTGACAGAGGTAAGCACAGTAGTGGATGATATTTCCAAAAATGCAAAACAGCTTCTTGATGTGGCGCATGTAATCGAGCAGCATATGAAAAAATTCAGTGTGGATTCTGTTGATTGATGCAAGGTTAAAATTATAGGCAAAAGTGTTTAAAAAGTGTATTTTTCCGAAACTCTGGAAGAATACACTTTTTTCTAGTTACTCTCTGCCCTTTTTCAGGGTAAAGATAAATTCTGTTCCGACGCCCTCAGTACTGACGACATTGATTGTCTGGTTGTGGGAGTTTATGATCTCTTTTGATATTGACAGGCCAAGTCCTGTTCCCTTTTTATCCTTCCCCCGGGAGAGGTCAGTTTTATAAAATCGGTCAAATATTTTGCCAATGCTGTTCTTAGGGATGCCAATGCCGTAATCTTTTACAGAGACAAAGATTTTTTCGCCCTTTTTGCGGGCGCAGATCTTTACTTCGGAGTTGGAATGACTAAATTTTACAGCGTTGTCGATAAGATTATAGAGTACCTGATGGATCTTTCCTTCATCCGCATTGACCATCAGTTCCTTTTTAGCATTAAAATCTAGTACGAAGGTAATTCCCTTTTTGGCGGCGGTACCTTCCAGAGTATTAACGGTCTGAATGATCGTTTCATGAATATTGAAATTGGAAAGGTCTAAAAGGACACTTTCACGGTTAAAAGAATTCAGTTCCAGAAGGTTTGAGGTGAGATTGGTGAGCCGATCCGTCTCTGAAAGGATGATATTCAGATATTTTTCCTGGGTTTCATAGGGGATCGTGCCGTCTAACATCGCCTGTGCATAACCCCGGATTGAGGTGAGGGGAGATCGAAAGTCATGTGAAATATTTGAGATGAAAGCCCTCTGGTATTCATCGAAGTTATTCAGATCTTTTCCAATGAGATTTAGTGCATCTGCCAGATCCTGGTACTCATCATGAGTATGGAACAAGACAGGCGGATTGTAGCGGCTGACAGAAAAGGATTTTGCCGCCTGGCAGAGCCTCCGCAGAGGAATGACGTTCATAATATAGATCAATATAAAGGCAAGTCCCAGCACGGCAGCCATGAGATAGAAGGTGGTATCCAGCAGATTAAAGTAATACCGGATCCGGGCGGGAACCACAGAGGCCTCCAGGTCCGGATTGTTCATGATCTCTGCAAGCACCCGGTTTTTAATAACTGTAAGGCCAAGGGTGTGGGTCATATAATAGGAGCATACAAAAATAAACAGATATAACAATGCCAGTTTCCTGCCAAAAGACAGTCGGAATCTTCTCATGTACAGTGTCACCCCTTTATTGTCTCAAATTTGTATCCGATCCCCCACACAGTAGCAATACGCCATTCGCTGTGATCCTTGATCTTTTCCCGGAGACGCTTGATATGGACATCCACTGTCCGGGTGTCCACTACATATTCATAACCCCAGATACGGTCCAGAAGCTGTTCCCTTGTAAATACCTGATTGGGGTGAGTGGTAAGAAAATATAAAAGTTCCAGCTCCTTCGGGGGCATCTCGATGGGATTGCCCATGTAGGTGACAGAATAGTTGGATAGACTCACAGTAAGATCCTTGTACTGTATGGATTCCGTCCCATTGTCTTCTGGTTCCACGGCTTCCACCGCTTCATCCGTCTGGGGTTTATAACGTCTTAATACCGCTTTTACTCTTGCTACCAGTTCTTTGGAGTCAAAGGGTTTAATGATATAGTCGTCTGCCCCCAGCTCCAGTCCCAGCACCTTGTCGAAAACTTCCCCTTTGGCTGACAGCATAATGATCGGTACAGAAGAAGTTTTTCGTATCTCCCGGCATACGTCGTAGCCATCGATTCCGGGGAGCATAATATCCAGAAGAATGAGGTTTGGCCTAAAGGCTGAATGTTTTTTCAATGCCTCCTCACCGTCATGCGCCTGCTGGCACTGAAAGCATTCTTTCGTCAGGTACAGCTCGATCAGTTCCGCGATATTAGTATCGTCGTCAACGATAAGAATTTTCTGTTTATCCGCCATAATGTATCCGTCCTTTCTGAGTCCTGGGGTAGTTTTAGGATATACCGTCGATCTGACGGCAGAATCTACTTAAAATCTACCACAGTCACTCCATATCCCCCTTCTCCGTATTCACCCATACGATAAGATTGGATATAATTTGTTTTTCTGCAGTGAGCCTGTACCGCATTTTTAAGGGCGCCGGTGCCCACTCCGTGTATGATCGTTACCTGATGAAGTCTGGCGAGATAGGCATCATCCAAATATTTATCCAGAACTGCGATAGCTTCATCTACGGTTTTTCCTATCAGATTTATACTTGAAGAGATGTTCATGGTTTTGGACATTTTGATCTTCCCTGTGTTGGAGCGTTCCCGGATCTTTTCTTTTCGGATCTGCAGGGTTTCTTCCTCCAAAAGCTCCAGATCTTTTATATCCACTTCAGAACGCAGGATACCCATCTGTACAAAAAGTTTTCCCTTATTGTTAGGGAGAGAGCTGACTGTACCTTTCACTCCCAGGGAATGGACCATGACCAAATCGCCGATGTTCAGTTTATCCGGAGCATTGTCATTGCGGCGCTTTTTCTTGCCAGAGTCCAGTTTTTCACTTGTCCTCCGCAGTTCTTCCCGAATGGAAGAACGTTGCTTTTCCATATCCTTAACAGCGCCGCCGCCCTCCATCCATTTGTTATATTTGCGGATGGATTCGTCTGCCATATTTTTTGCATTCTGAAGAATTTCATTTGCTTCTTCATTGGCACGGCGCAGGATCTTGTCCTTTGCCTTGTCGATGCGCTCGTTCTTTTCTTCCAGTTTCCGTTTCTGGCGTTCGATCTCTTCCCGGTAGGATGCTGCTTTCTGCTGTTCGGCCTCCAGTTCTTTTCTCGTCTGCTCCAGACCTGTCACCACGTCCTCAAAGGAGCGGGCATCTTCATCTACCAGGGAATTGGCCTTGTCAATGATGTCTTTTGGCAGCCCCAGTTTGCTGGAGATGGCAAAGGCATTACTTTTTCCCGGAACGCCGATCAGAAGGCGGTAGGTGGGCTGCAGCGACTCCACGTCAAATTCACAGGAGGCATTTTCAACCTGCTCTGTGGAAAGGGCATATACTTTGAGCTCGCTGTAGTGGGTGGTAGCCATGGCGGTGACCTGCCGGTTCAGCAGATTGTCAAGAATAGAAATCGCCAGGGCAGCTCCTTCCACGGGATCAGTCCCCGCTCCCAGCTCATCAAAAAGCGCCAGTGTATTTTTGTTTGCTCTCTTTAAAATAGAGATGGTATTGGTCATATGGGAAGAGAAGGTACTGAGACTCTGCTCTATGCTCTGTTCATCGCCGATATCTGCGTATACCTCTTCAAAAACCCGCAGATGAGAGCCGTCAAACGCCGGGATGTGAAGACCAGCCTGTCCCATCAGGGTAAAGAGTCCCACGGTTTTCAGGGAAACCGTTTTTCCGCCGGTATTTGGCCCAGTGATGATCAGCAGGCGGTAATCTTGCCCCAGCGTGACGTCGATTGGCACAACCCGGTCTTTGGGTATCAGTGGATGACGCCCTTTTTTTATTTCTATATAATTTTCTGTAAAGTCCGGCTCGCTTCCCTGCATCTTTTTGGAAAGTTTTGCCTTGGCGAAAATAAAATCAAGTTCGGCTAGCAGTATAACATTGCGCTCCAGGCCCTCTGTCTCAGGAGCGCAGAGACTGCTTATAGAAGCAAGAATTTTCTCAATCTCCTCCTGCTCCTTCATGGCGAGCTCTGCTAATTCGTTATTTAGCTTTACGATTGCCATTGGTTCGATAAAAAAGGTTGAGCCAGTGGCGCTCTGGTCATGGATCATTCCCTGAAAAGAAGATTTATACTCCTGTTTTACTGGAAGGCAGTAGCGTCCGTTCCGCATAGTGACCAGGTTGTCCCGGAGCATTTCTGAGGAGGAATTTACTGTGGCATTCAGCTGTTCCCGCACTTTGTCATTGGTATTTTTAATGCTGCGGCGGATGCGCCGCAATTCACTGCTGGCGTCATCACTTATTTCTTCCTCTGAGAGGATGCAGCGACGGATCTCCCTGAGAATCTCTGGAAATGTCTGCAGACCAGAGAAGCGCCCGGATAGAAAATCCGTCTCTTCATCCTTTGCTTCATATTTTACAGCCCTGTCTGCTGCATCCAGAAGGGCACCGATCCGCAGAAGTTCTCCGGCGCCCAGGGTACCGCCTTTGGAAAGGGGGACCAGGCCCGGACGAATATCCGTCAGTCCATGAAAGGACAAAGGTCCGTGATGGAAGATCCGGGTCAGGGCGTGAGAGGTCTCTGCCTGCAGTGCGGTGATCTCGTCCAGGTCAGACAGCGGGCGCAGACGCCTGGCACTGTCTTTTCCAAGGGCAGAATCAGCCTCCTCTGTCAGCATGTCTATAATTTTATCAAATTCTAGAGTTCTGCATACTTTCTTATTCACATTATCCTCCTTCCGGAGCTTATGCAACGAGATGACGGGAAATTCGCGGAGGCGATTTATCGTCTGTCATAATTACTATTTGTGAGCGCTCCAAAAAAACTAAAGATGAAATTATTTTACCACAGAAAAACGGGGCTTACAACGAAATTAGCAAAAAAACTGACCGATTCCTGCCACAAAACGAATCTATACTTGATTTTATCCAAAAAACTCTGTAAAATGAGAAAGGATAAATGAAATTCCGGTATCAAAGCCGGGGAGGAAAGGATGAAGAGAGAATGAAGAGATGGATATGTTCCATTCTGTGTCTGTCGATGGTTGCAGGACTGGCTTCCATAGAGGTGAAAGCCTCGAAAGAGACTGGCGCAAACGAGAACGTAATAAAGATCATGGGTGCACAGGCACCGGTGACGGAGACAGCGTCGGTAGAGACACCTAAGACGGAGATACCGATGCCCTCATTACCTGTATTTATTGGAAATTATACGGTAAAGGATGAAAATGTTTTTCAGACGGCGTTAAATGTGGCGGATAAGACATGGGTGATCACAGGTTATGTGGGAAATACATCAGCTACAACGATCTATATTCCGGAGAAGATCAATGGAATTAAGGTGGCAGCTGTGGCGGATAAGGTGTTTGAAGGCTGTCCATATCTGAAAAATGTAGTGTTTATGGCAGATGTGGAGATTCAGGGAAACAGTTTGTTTTACCAGGGATACCAGGGGGGCAGTATATCCTATGCGGCTGCCAGACCAGAGATCTGGGGTAAAGCGGATGGTAAGGCTGCTGCTTTTGCAGCGGGAGCCGGTCTGGTATTCCATCCGATGGATGGCTCCGCCAAGGTTTCTTCTAAGAAAGCAGCCGGGCTTACAAAAGCTACGGTCACCTGGAGCGCTGTGAATGGAGCCAGTTCTTATAATGTATATCGGAAATCCGGTAAGGGGCAGTATTCTCTTCGCAGCAGCATATCATCGGGACTTTCTTTTACTGACACCGGCTTAAAAGCTGGCACAACTTATAAATACAAGGTAACGCCAGTGTTTGCTGCTTCAAATGGCGAGATCATTGAAGGGTATGCTTCTAAGGAAATTTCTGTGGCGATGGTGCCTGCGAAACTTAAGGGTGTCCATGCCAAAGGAGTGAGAGGCGGCGTTCAGGTCAGATGGAAACGCAATAAAAATGTTTCTGGTTACCAGGTTTATATGAAGGTTCATGTAAAAGGTTTTAAGACAAAGTTTAACCGTGTAAAAACTATTACCAAAAATAAGATCACAGGTTATCGTTATAAAATGGCTGTCCGGGGCATGAAGTATAGTTATAAGGTCAGATCATTTAAAAAGATCAAAGGAAAGAAGATATTCAGTCCGTTTGTGACAGTATCAGCGAAAGCAAAATAGAAAGGCTAAAAGGGAATTGAGATGTATTATTTAAAGGATTACCGGGAAGGACAGAAACTTACAGGGACGTATCTTTGCAAATCAAAACAGATTCTGAAGACAAAGGCGGGAAAGACATACTATTCCCTGATCCTGCAGGATAAGTCAGGAACGGCAGATGCCAAGATCTGGGAGCTTAATAATGGCATCGCCAGCTTTGAGGCGATGGACTACATCTACTGTGAAGGTATGGTGACCAGCTTTCAGGGAAATATCCAGATGAATATTTCGAGACTCCGTAAAAGCGAGGAAGGGGAATACGATCCTGCGGACTACATTCCCACCACTAAGAAAGATGTGGGAGAGATGTTTGAGCAGATCCTCTCCTACATACGCAGTGTAAAAAATCCATATCTCAGTCAGCTCTTAAAAAAATTTTTTGTGGAAGATAAGGCGTTTGCAGAGAAATTTAAAAAGCATTCTGCTGCAAAAAGCGTTCATCATGGATTTATGGGGGGGCTTTTGGAGCACACACTCAGCGTTACAAAAATGTGCGAGTATTTTGCCGGAGCGTACCCCAACATCCACAGGGATCTCTTGATCACTGCGGCATTGTTCCATGATATGGGGAAGATCGATGAGATTGCTGCTTTTCCACGAAATGATTATACCGACGAAGGACAGCTCCTGGGTCATATTTATATCGGTGCCCAAAAACTGTCTGCCACTATCGCAGAGATCAGTGGTTTTCCCAAAAAGCTGGAAAATGAGCTGCTGCACTGCATTTTAGCCCATCACGGCAAGCTGGAGTTTGGTTCTCCCAAAGTGCCAGCTCTTTTAGAGGCTATGGCACTTCATCTCGCAGACAATGCGGACGCTAAGCTTCAGACGCTGACAGAGATCTTTGAGCAGGCTGAAGATAACATGGACTGGCTGGGCTTTAACCGCATGTTTGAGAGCAACCTGCGGCAGACTTCTGAAAGTGGGTTGTGATCATGTAAGTCTGAGCTGTAAAAACAAATAATAAGAAAATAACTGAGACCTCAAAATATCTGTTCCATAATGGACTTATGTTTTGGGGTTTTTTCTTGCTAAGGTCTTATTTAATAATTCATAAAAAGATTAGAAATAATTTTGTAGCAATCCGCCTGTACAATGGTGTATAATGTAAATTAAAGTACCAAAAAGACATCTATCTAAAAATGGAGGAGAATGGCGGATGAAAAAAATAAGAATTTTAGCTGTGGCGATGATTATGATGCTAGGGATAATAGTTCCTTCCTTTATATGTTCTGCGGCCAGCGTGGGAGAAACAGTGAGCCAGAACACGGAAGCAGCTTTAAAGGCAGTGGATTATTATAAGGATGAAAAAATATTAGGTTTGGTGGCTCCTACCCGGTATTCTCTGTCAGATAAGCTGAATAAAAAGCTTGAGATCTCGAAAAGGGATGGGAAAGATATTACGAAGATTACCGACGAAGAGGCGGTTCAGGAGCTGAACCAGGATAATGTTAAGGCAATATCTTTTGGAGAAGCATTTGAGAGAGTTCAAGGTGAGATCGGTCAGACCATCCAGAGGATAGTGGATAGTACCGCTGGCGCCCAGGACAAAGGCAGCACTTTTTATACAGAAAAGATATCACAGAATAAAGAGAAACTGCTGCTGGGGCTTTCCTATGTAGAGCGGCTGTACAATTTTAATATGGGAGAGAAAAATATCAAGGATGTCCTTCTCTATGAGCCAGGCACTTATGGGATCAAGGTGGATGTTCTGGACTGGCTGATCAAGATCGGCAGTGCAGGCGGTGATACGTTAAAGTTATCCAATAGTAACAAAGTATTCGGTTATAATAAATTATTCTGGAGCGTCACTGGTTCCGGGAATCTAGGTGCATTTCTGGAGGAAAACAGACAGAAATGGATACCAGATATGACCTTGGATGAGTGGCTTCTTCAGGAGAGCCCTGCGTTTATCGTGGATGATTCCACATCGAATCCCACGGCTGGTACAGGTTTATACAGCAGATTATATAATGACGCGGTGATGCAGCCCTATATTCTTCCTCTGCTCAATGTATCGGAGGACAGCATTTATATCATAGCGAATTCCGCTACGATCACATTTGGAATCGTGGATTGTTATTTGGACCGGGATCTAAAACTATCCGATCCTGTCCAATATGCGGAAAAACGGGAGGAGTTCCGAGAGGACCTGGAGCAGAGCGCCAGACAGCAGAAGGCGTTTATTGACCTTTGGCGCCGGGTCACAAAACCGCAGAACATAGGACAGCTCACATCAAACCGCATCGTTTTGGACAGTCTGCGGATCTATTCGGATACGACAACCAGTGGGCAGGAAGAGTGGTCAGCTAAATTTGGTGAAAAAGCCTCCATAGGTGTCAAGGAATTTTTTACACCCATGAATTTATATGATAATTTCATGTTCTCAGACGGCATGGCGGCCGGTACCGGTGTCCGCTATTATTTGTCAAAGGCATTATCAGAGCGGGGGCTTGCTACTTATGCCCATGAATTAACTCATCTTCTGGTCTCTCCTGTTATGCTGAACCAGTATGGCATAAGAGACGGTATGCAGGCGGAAGTGTATACCAGGGGAATGTTTGAACCTTATGAACTGAACGATCCGCCTGTCTTTAACCTGAATCTGATCTATGACCGTCAGGCTTTTAACGAAAGATTCCACAATGCAGTGCCGGAGCGTTTTCAGAGCGAAAAAGATCTGCAGACTTACATGAGTGGTATCCTGGATGTTATCTATACGCTGGATTATGCGGAAGCAGATATTATGTTTTCTAAGACACCAGAAGAAAAGAAAAAGTGGTTCCATAAACTGGAACAGGTTGAGGATACAAAGACGAGAAGCAATCAGGGGGATGCTGGATCCAAACACAATCTGGATTCTGTGAGAGAGCTGACACTTGATGAGGCTAAAGAATTGAATAACATCGATGACCTGATCCGAAACAGCATTATCGTATCCCGTTATGAAGTGGATGGAACGAAGACGACGGGAACTATGGCAAGCAACGGCTACTATGTGGTACCGCTGTTCAGCGCCAATTATGCCGGGGTACAGAATGACCTTGGTGTAAGCGGAGATGTTATGATCCGCCGCCAGGCATTTGAGCTTCTTGCCGAATATGGATATTATGAGGGCATGGTTCCTTATATTTCCAATCAGTATAAAGCAGCAGCCCAGTCAGACCAGACCATTTTGTCAGATACTTATATCCTAAGAAACATATTTGGCAGTACTTACGGAACAATGGCAGATTTCAAAAAGGGAATGTTCCAGAAAAGAATTGATAAAGTCAAAGAGTTGAAACCTGTGACCATTCAGTGGAATAATCAGACGGTAACCATCAAGAACTTTGCTGCCCTGCAGCAGCTTATGAAAGAGGCTGTGGAAAGTGACTTAGTCAATGTAAATGTGACTCCGGGCGGATCCAACAATATCCGGGCACAGGCTACTCAGGTAGAATTGCTGAAAGCGGAGATATTCAGAGCATATTTATCTCAGACCAAGGATTTCCAGGAATCCATCTATGGTGATGGTCAGGAACCAGCAGAGCCGACATCGACACCAGATGTAAAACCAACGGCAGCACCGACAGCCACACCAGGGGTGACTCCAACGGCAGCACCAACAGCAACACCAGATGCAAAGCCGGATGTGACGCCTGGTACGACAGAAAAACCAGATGTGACACCGGATGTGAAGCCAACGGCAGCGCCGACATCGACGCCAGGAGGAAAACCGGATATAACGCCTGGTACGACAGAAAAACCAGATGTGACACCGGATGTGAAGCCAACGGCAG
>CAMXSH010000048.1 GCA_947246475.1 uncultured Roseburia sp. | reverse complement strand
CTGCTCATCAACCATAACCGTTTTATCATCTTCCCTGTCGGAAAATGTGCCATCCTCCTGTTTTACAGATACGACAGAATGAACCGTGCCGTCCTCCGCCACGTTCTGTTTCAGCATATAGACAATGGAATCTGCCGTTGCATATCCGTCTGCCGGTCTTGTTTCTGTCAGTGTATACTCCGTATCATGGAACAGACCGCCTACATGGAGATTCCCATTCTCATCAAAGGAAGTTTTCAGATTCGCATATCCCTGTGCCGTCTCCGATACCTTGACAGAATCCCTGTCCCCGGAAATCCAGCGGATAATCTCATTCCCCTCCGGATCGGTAATGACCAGTTCGCACCCGTCAATTTCTCCGGAACCTACAGCAGATACCTTGTCCACTTCATTCGTGGTCTGTTTGTTTTCCTTTATATACTGCAAAGAAATCACTCTGGTGTCCGCATCCTTGTACTCCAGATGAACCGGAACCGGCTCCGCATCCAGATAATAACTGTCTGGCACGGAAATCTCTTTCAGATAATAATCGCCGGAATTAAGGGCAGAAAGAACCTGATTCGTTGCAACCGCACCGCCACTGACTGCATCTGTTTTCTCTCCCTCCGCATCATCTTCGGAATCATCTTCACTGTTTTCGGTATCTTCTTCATTTTTTTCGGAAGCATCGTTCCCTACACTATTTCCATCCGTTTTCACTTCCGGATTTTTTGTCACTGCCGGAGTAGATGTTGCCGTTACTGCAGCATTTGTTGCAGAATAGGTCTGATCCATCAGCGGGAGAGCCATGCTGCATTTTGCTGTACCGTCCTCCGCTATGGTAAGGGTGGTCAGTTCGGTTCCTGCATCCACAATCTTCACGCCATCCACGTTGTAAATATCATTTGCTGCATATAATCCGAATACTGCCCCTGCAATCCCTTCCCTTGAATCCGCATCCTCTTTCAGCAACTGGATCTCCGGCTTTGCCAGCGTATTCCGGATATTCATTGTACCGTCTTTATCCGTATCCCCCGTGGAATTGATGACAAACTCTTCATTACTATTTTTCCATGTAAATTCCAGATTCCACTCATTATCCTCCGGGAACACATAGCCGTACAGCGTCTTTGTCTCCTTTACCTTGTATTTTCCAAGCGGCAGCGTGATATGTACGGTTCCATCCTCATCCACGGACTGGTTGCAGATACCATTACAGTCAGAGCTAAACTCTGCCTTTTCTCCGGTAATGATAGTTGCCACTTTTTCACCATCACGGAACCAGGTATCTCCCTGATTGTCCTGTGTAACAATATCCCCATCGGCATAGACAGTAAACTCTGCCCCTTTCAAAATCCGGTCCTCATAGAGAAAAGTATGTTTTTCCGCATCCCAACCGGATAACATCTCTCCTGTCTTTTTAATCGCCAGCTTTCCGTATGTCTCCTCATTGGTATAAGTAACGGTTACAATCATATGCGTATTTCCGTCCTCATCCTCATAGGATTCGTAATTGTCTGCCTTGCTGTTAATGGTAACCTCGATAAATTTCTCTGAGATATGCAGCCCGGTTGCCGATTCTGTCTCATAGATACGGTACTTCGCTGACTTCAACGGCTTAACCGTCATAATCTCCCCTGTCGCATCCGTGACAAAGATATCCACGGTTTCCATCGTATTTCCGTTACTGTAGGACTGCTTTACCAGTTCCTCCCCTTCATCCGTGACCTTATAGACCTGATAAGCCGTTCCTGGTTTCAAAACCTGTTTTTCCGTACTGCCGTCCTTTTTCAGAATCCGCAGATAAGCTTTGAACAGGTTGTTGTTCATGGCATAGGTGTATATCTTTCCGTTCTCGTCAATGGTTACGTCAAAATCTTTTACCTTGACCGCATCCACATCCCCGGAATCCACCTGCCGCACCTGATACTCGCCATAATATAAATCTTTTGTAATACCGTAACCATTTTCATCCGTCTTGATCGTATCCCTCTCATAATCATCACATTCCTCATATTCCTTATCTTTCAGCATAATCTGAAATGTGGTATTCGCCTCCGGATGCAGCTCTCCTGTCTCTCCATCGGAATAATATTTCTGAATGGCAACTTTGCCGAGTATCGGCTGGTTTCCAAATTCCACGCTTGCCAGATTGTTTGTATACTCTGCCGTCACACCGGACGCATCCACACGGATCGAAAGAACATCATTTGCCAGTGTATATCCCGTCGGTGCCTTGACCTCTTTCAGATAATAGGTGCTGCCGCTCCGCAGATAATCCGTTTCCAGTTTTCCGTTAGAAACCTTGTAAATGCCCGCTGTCTTTTTGGAACCGTCCTGATTATAAACGGTTGCTTTATTGGTGCAAGCCTGTTCCGCATATAACTGAAACTCCGCTCCCTCCAGACTGGCATCGCCATGAGCTTTTTTATCAGAGCTGTACTTATCCACCTTTACAACATCAATGGTAGCCTTTTTGTAACGGTTCGTTACCCCGGTAATATATGCTTTGGAATATTCAGACGGGGTTTCTTCCAGTGTGTCAGCCCATACACCATCCGCATTTTTCTCCCAACTGTAATCCTTATCCAAAGTGATTTTTACCCCTCCCGCAAACTCCGGATCAAGAACGATGTCTTTATTGTCCCCTGTATTATCTTCCGTCAGCGTATAGGTATTGGAGATTTCCCCTTTCTTATCTTTGATCTCCTGCTTTGCCAGTTTCTCTGCCCCTGCTTTTGTCATGCCGGAGGAAAAATCAACACCCTCATCCAATTCCAACTCGTCCGTCAGGTATGCCTTTGCTTTCTTTTTCTCATCGGCAGACATAGCAGCCAGATCGGAATCCTTGAAATAATAATATTCCGTTGACTGCAGACGGTAGGTCATGCGGTATGATATCCGCCCGCTGTCCCTTGTATACCCCGTCAGGCTGAAAGAGGTATCGTCATCATCATCGCCATCGCTGCTCTCTGTCCCGTCCCTATCCGTCATGGAAAAAGAATACAGGTCATCCAGATTGTCTGCATCCAAAGTAAACTGAATGCCTCCCAGTCCGTTGCCATCCTCATCCTTTTTCAGCACCGTAATCCTCTGGCGGTAATAAGTATGCTCATGCAGGCTTTCCGGATAATAATCCGTGGGAAGTTCTTCTGCATCCACTGTCAAAAGTTTCTGGTAACTTTTACTGTTTCCTGTTTTCTGCCAGATGGTGGCACTTGCCGTCCAGTCCCCATCCGGCTCAAAAATCTGCTTGTATAATTCCGCTGCCGTCTTGCCCGGACTGACATTGGTATGCTCCCTTACCTGTTTGATGACATCTTTTAACTGTGCCTCTGAATTACTTCCCTCCGCAATCGACCAGATCAATGCCTGGCTCATAACAAATGCCTTATTGGAACGTTTTTTATCCACCACATACCATCGGATAATCTTCGCATAGTAGCCGTTCTTTTCGCCCCCGGTATCCTGATCCCAACTATGCGTTTCCTCTGCGGCATATGTATTCCCGGTATGGCAGGTATGCCCCAGATTGATACAGAATGCTTTTTTCCCATTCAGGTGCATCTGCCACCATGTGCCGGATTTTGTTTTCGAGCCAAAAGATACCGTTCCCTTTCTGCCAAGTGATGTCAGACTTACCCGCGCTGTTGTCGCTGCACTTGCTACCATCGCATTCGATGGAACCAGCCCAATGAGCATCACATATGCAAGAAAATATGACATTACCCTCTTATAATTTCTTCTGATTTTCTTCTTAATCTCCATCTTGATTTCCTTTCTGTTATATAAAATATTTCAATGCTATTTACTATGATGATCCTTTCTACAATTCCATGCCTGTTATCACAGGCGGACTTCTACTGAGTTCCCGCATATAGACACCCTCTCTCTTTCTGCTGATTCTGTCTGGACATCATGTCCAAAGGATATATTTCTCCATCAAAAAAAGATCTTTCAGTATTTACACCAAAAGACCTTTTCTAAAATCTATTTACTCTTCATCAATAGAACATAAGTGCGTTGATACATTGATATTTATTTAACTCATTTGCCAAGTTACGGCATATCTGCACCGCTAACTGGATAACACCACTTCCCCGGTGTCCTCTGTAACCGTAACCACCACTCTCTCTGCTTTACTGCAACCGTCTGGTCTAACCTGTTCATAAAACACATAAGTCTTTCCCACTTCCAGATAAACCGATTTTCCTGAATAATCAGAAATAACCACATTTTTCAGAGAATTTTCTTTATTATCCTGTTCATAATAGGCAATCCGGCTACCACTATGATAAGTACCGGATAAGCTGTCATATCGCCTTACCCTGACTTCCCTGATTTTACAAGATTTCCAATTTTCAAGAACTGACTTGTCCACATCCAGAAACAACGCACACCACGAATCCCGATATACCGCAATCGCACCGCATACATGCTTTGCACTGGTAAGATTGGCATAATGTCCCGCACTTTTCTTCCATGCTTTCATCGCATCCGCAGCACTTACTCCATGTGTCAGATTCTCCGCAAACAACAGTTTCCGGTACTTTGCATAGTCTCCAAAAAATGCCGTCATATCACTTCCAAGATTTTTATGTCCGTCCAGTCCGCTGTTCTTCATACGGTACAGACAAAACTCATAAATCTCATCCGACCACTCCAGCGCTTTCACACCCTTTTCCTTCCGGTACTCGTTCTGAATGGCAAAGGCTTTCTTTCCCTTTTCCAAATCCGTCAGAATATGTTTTTTGGTTACCCTTACTTTGTACCGAATAGTCCTTTTCTGTCCGTTTTTCAGGACACACCGCACCGTAACCACTGCATTTCCTTTTTTCTTGAGCGTAAAAGCAATTCTCCTGTCTTTCCGGTTCTTTCTGTATTTCACAGACACCACAGATTTTTTACTGCTTTTAACCCTGACTTTCTTTGCCTGATCCAGTATAGCAGGACGCCTGTACTGCAGCCTGTTACCATTCAAATCCATTGTTATCCGCTTTGTAACTGTCTCTGCCTGTGCAGCAGCCGGAACCGATGCCGCTATTCCCACCGCCAAAACTACTAACAATATCCCAACCACATTTTTTACAACCCTCTGCATACTCATCACACCTTTCCTAACAGGCACCTTCTCCGCCTGTCTTCATTATTATACCATAAACTAAAAGAGATTTTTCAATCTTTCAAAATCAATTGTCTTTTTTTCCTCCCCGGATTGTACAGGAGACTGTTCTGTCACATTCTCTGTAGGTTTGCACTCCTCCTGTTTAAGTTGTGCCAGTTTCTGAAATAACGTCTCTGCCAGCTCCGCATTGAATTCCCTTACAATCCGGCGAATATCCTCTGTGGATACGGAATGACCGCCATTCTCTCCTTGTGCATAATAGGCAAGAACCGCTGACCGTATAAAAGCGTTCCTGTTCTTCTGTCTCTCCAAAATGGAATATACCTTTTCATGTTCCGGATTATCACGGTAAATGGTAAATGGTATTCGTACCACTTTTTCCTTATCACTCTTTTTTGTACTCATGCTGCGAGCCTCCTTTCCAGCAATCCAAAGGATTGTTTGCAGCTTAATGTACCAATGTTTGTGCTGCTCGTAGCAGAAACTTGGCGATTGAAAAAAGAATTTCTTTCAATCTATCCACCTCCCCCGCCATGCCCATACAAATCATGCTGTACCTGATTAGAATAATCCAAATGCCCCTGCCCTCTTGCGTCATACAGAATACTTAACATATAAGCTTTCTGGTAGCGTATCTCCGTTGTCTGCTTGTGGTACTGTTCTATGGCATACATGATGTCCATGCACTGGAGTTTCAGCAGCCGGGAACGCACAACCTCTGACGGCTTGTCCTCCCTGTTTACACGGATTGTCTTTTTCGTGGTATTGACAGCATCATACAGAATATCCATCGCCATCTCCACATCCGCATCTGCTATCCCCATCACAATCAAGTCATTCGCGTGGTACAATTCTTTCAGATACTCCATCGGGTACTGTTCCATCACTTTCTGCTGATAAAGATTTTGATTAGAATCTAAATGACAGGAATTACTTTCAGTATTTATCTGTAAGGTTTTATTATTGTTGCCCCCATTTTCATTACAACCATTATCATTGCTACCAAAACCATTGCTACCGTTACCATTACTACCAAAAAGGGGGTAATGGTAATTCTCTGTACCATTACTACCATTTTGGGGGCAATGGCTATTTTTTGCCTGCTCTGCTTTCTCTTTTTTCTTTTCTGCACGCCTTATATTGTCACTGGTAATCTCCCCATCCTTATTGTGGTACAGAGTATGGGGACCGGATTCCGGCTCGTCCAACAATTCATACTCTGTATGCCATCTCCCACCGTCTGCCATAATATGTACTTTCAGATAACCCGTATCTTTCAACTCCTGCCACGCACTATCAAAAGCCTTTCTGCCCTCTCTTGCCAGCCTCATAAAATCATCCTTTGTCCATTTCTTATCCGGCATCGTAATATGAGCCTGTATCACTAAATACAATCCCTTTGCCTTTAAGGATATCTCACTGTCCCTGGTTATCTCATTCTGAACTACGGTAAAGCCTTTTTTACTTCGGAAGAAACCCTCTGCCATGATATACCTCTTTTCTGCGCTGTTTTTGCGCATATGCAATTTGTGTTTTGACAAATTGCCATGTGAAAATTCATTTTCACATTATCACCTGCCTCTGTTTGGCTGCCCTCCGGCAGACACAGGGGAACACTTCCCCGCATCCTCTGCCTGCCCTTTGTCTGTGGATTTTTTCTTTTCCCCGAACTCCACATCCTCCGTAATCACATCAAAGCCATAAATCTTTTCTCCCTGCTTGTTCGTGTAATTATTATTCTGCACTCTGCCTACCACAAGCACTCTGGAACCCTGATGGAAATACCGTTCCACAAACTCTGCCTGTCTGCCAAAGGAAGTACAGTGGAAAAAATCGGTATCGTTCTCTCCTTTTTGTTTCCGGTTGACCGCCAGATCAAATTTTGTCGTAACCGTCTCTGTGCCATCCTCTTTTCTTTTTCTGGTCGTTTTGGGGTCTCTTGTCATGTTACCAAGCAATATAATTTTATTCATCCCTGCACCTGCCTTTCTTCGTCGCTCATTCCCGATTCCCGCTTTTTCCACTCCTCCAACAATTGAAATATCACTTCTGTCATTTCCTGTTCGGAATACTCCGGGGCAAAATAGGATTCCAGTCTGTCCCTGCTGATTGCCAGTTTCTTCGAGGCATTCCCTTTCCCGGCAGATTGCAGATAATGTGTCAGTGTTTCCTCCGTCAGCTTGCCATCCACACCAAGCTGCTTAACCGTAGCTGCCTGTGTCGTAGACAATTTAATTTTCAATTTCCATAAAACCTTGTGTACGGTTGCCTGATCTTCTTCACTCAATGCGGAAATGCACACTCCCTGCACCAGCCCCAGCTGCTTATCATCCAACATTTGTAACAATTCAGCATTTAATCTTGCCAGCCAGATATAACGCTGCACCGCCTTATAATTCTCTCCATTTTCCTCCCCTATGCTTTTGAGACTATTCCCCGGCAGTCCCTGGTTTTTCATTGCCACATACTTCATCTTATAGGCTTTTGCCTTTTCACTGGGGAGAATGTTTTCCCTCTGAATGTTAGAATCAACCATGATGACACAGGCTTCATCATCATTCAATTCCCGCACAAACATCGGCATGGTTTTCAGACCGACAATCTCACAGATATGCCGTCTGGTATGTCCCGCAATAATCTCATATCCACCCTCTGGACGGGTTCTTGCAATTCCCGGCACCAGCACTCCATGCTGTCTGACACTTTCAATCATTTCCGCCAGTTCCCCATCCGGGCGAATCTTAAATGGGTGGTTCTTAAATTCATGTAGCTCTGCTAACGGAATCTCCCTAATCTCCGAATCCCCTTCATGCACCTCCTCCGTAGTGCCTGCACCAAATAATTCATCAAATCGGTTCAGCTTAATATTGCCCGTAACATCTTTTCTACTCATTACCATCGCCCCCTTTCCTGCCACAGTGGGCAGAGGCAATGACCTCCCCCGTCAAATCCTCATAAGCCTTTGCAACCTTATGTTCCGGATAAAGCTGATAGATACTTATTCCCGCAGCAGAAGTTTCCGCTGCCCTTACGGAAAATGGTATCATGGTATCAAAAATCCGCAGTGATTCTCCATAATTCTCTTTGACAAGTTCGATAATCTCCCTTGCATAGACCGTCCGGGAATCCACCATAGAAATCAATATTCCCTCAAAATGGATAGTTGGATTGATATGTTTCTTAACCCTGCTGATTGTCATAATCAACTGTTCCAGTCCCCTTACAGGAAGATAGGCTGCCTGCACCGGAATCAATACACTGTCCGATGCTGCAAAGGCATTGATGGTCAACATTCCCAGACTTGGCATACAATCAATCAAAATATAATCGTAGGATTCCCGCATCTGGTCGATGTACCGTTTCATGATTGTTTCCCGGCTCATGGCATTGATAATAGATACCTCCATGCCGGATAATTCAATGTTACAGGGAAGTAAATCAATCCCCTCTGCATGGTGCAGTATGCCCTCTGTCTTCCCCACTTCCCTGTCCTCCATAATTTTTTCCATTATGGAAGATAAAGTCACCTCCAACTGGTCTGTCTGATGAAAGCCGAGGCTTTCTGTCAGGGAGGATTGCGGATCGGCATCAATAACCAGAACCTTTTTCCCTTTTCTTGCCAGTCCGATTCCAAGATTTACTGTTGTGGTAGTCTTGGAAACACCACCTTTTTGATTTGCTATCGCTATCACTCTGCTCATAATTCTGAACCTCCGTATTCTTTATTTTTTATGAAACATCCATTGCCACAGGCTTTCCGTTAATACTGTGATAATGGTATTTGCCATCCCAAAAATTAGAATATATTTCTTCTTCATAGACAAAATCATCGGTTTCTTCATCAAATCGGCATCGGTTGATATGTATCCAAGCACCACAGGCTAATGATGATATTTTGTAACTTCCGCCTGTAATCCACTCCGAACCCCGATAAAAGGTATATTTACAATCTTTACATGATGGAAGTTCCTCTTTAATCAATGATTTTGCTATTGCATACAGTTTCCTTTTTTTCAGGTACTTGACCATCCAAACCACCTGCTTTCCTACGTTTTTACCCCGCCTGCCATCCCTTTCCCATTCTGCTTTTCCTTTCGCCTCACATTGACATACAGCCTGCGAAATCTGGCATCTCCGTCACATGGCTTGAAAGTCGATATGTTCTCAACTTCATATCTGGTATCTCTCTCCATGCCTTTCAAGAACCAGCGGAGTTCCTTTTTTGTTCCCTGTAACCGGATTTTTAACACATATTTCATCCCCTTTCTGATTTTCATTCGCAATCCGCAATTCGTGTTACACACGCATTTATTTGTAGCGAACGCAAAAAAGGGGCTAAACAATATTCCCTTTCGGGTTTACTGTTTAGCCCCTTGTGTAGACTAAATATAAAGTTCAACTATTAAATCTTGATATTTATTACATTTCCGGTACTTGGGACTTTGTCTAAGGAAATCCCTTTCATCGTCCACCGTTACTGTAATTGTCATCAAGTGAATTGAATCTTCAATTATTTCCCTCCATTGGCAATCGCTGCCTGTGCTGCCGCAAGTCTTGCGATCGGCACACGGAACGGTGAACAGGATACATAGTCAAGACCAATCTTATTGCAGAACTCTACAGAAGATGGATCTCCACCGTGCTCACCACAGATACCGCAGTGAAGGGCACTGTTTACAGGTTTGCCAAGCTTCAGGGAAGTCTCCATAAGCTTGCCTACACCAGTCTGGTCAAGTTTCGCAAATGGATCGTTCTCAAAGATCTTAGCATCGTAGTAAGCATCCAGGAATTTACCAGCGTCATCACGGGAGAACCCGAATGTCATCTGGGTCAGGTCGTTGGTACCGAAGCAGAAGAAGTCAGCTTCTTTTGCGATCTCGTCAGCAGTAAGTGCAGCACGAGGAATCTCGATCATGGTACCTACTTCATATTTCAGATCACTTCCAGCTGCTGCGATCTCAGCATCAGCGGTCTCAACAACAAATTTCTTAACATATTTAAGCTCTTTTACATCGCCGATCAATGGAATCATGATCTCAGGTTTCACAGTCCAGTCTGCGTGTGCTTTCTGAACGTTGATCGCTGCACGGATCACAGCCTTTGTCTGCATCTTAGCGATTTCCGGATAGGTTACGGCAAGACGGCATCCGCGATGTCCCATCATCGGGTTGAACTCATGCAGGGAAGCGATGATCGCTTTGATATCCTCTACGGATTTGCCCTGGGCATCAGCCAATTTCTTAATATCTGCTTCCTCAGTCGGAACGAACTCATGAAGAGGCGGATCCAGGAAACGAATGGTAACCGGATTTCCTTCAAGAGCCTCGTAAAGAGCTTCAAAGTCACTCTGCTGATAAGGAAGAATCTTGTCCAGAGCAGCTTCTCTTTCCTCTACAGTATCTGCACAGATCATCTCACGGAATGCTGCGATTCTGTCTTCCTCAAAGAACATATGCTCTGTACGGCAGAGACCGATACCTTCTGCACCAAGCTCACGTGCTTTCTTTGCATCTGCAGGTGTATCTGCATTTGTACGTACTTTCATGGTACGGTATTTATCAGCCCAATCCATGATGCGGCCAAACTCACCAGCAATGGTAGCATCTACTGTTGGGATAATGCCATCATAAATATTTCCGGTAGAGCCGTCGATAGAGATGGAATCTCCCTCTTTGAACTCTTTACCATTCAACGTAAATTTCTTATTTGCCTCGTCCATGTTAATTTCACCACAGCCGGATACACAGCATGTACCCATGCCACGTGCAACAACGGCTGCATGGCTTGTCATACCACCACGAACAGTCAGGATACCCTGGGAAGCTTTCATACCAGTGATATCTTCTGGAGAAGTCTCAAGACGAACAAGAACAACTTTTTCTCCGCGGGCATTCCACTCAACTGCATCTTCAGCAGTAAATACGACTTTACCACAAGCAGCTCCCGGAGAAGCACCAAGTGCTTTTGCCATCGGTGTAGCAGCCTTCAGTGCAGCAGCATCGAACTGTGGATGAAGAAGAGTGTCCAGATTACGAGGATCGATCATTACAACTGCTTCTTCTTCTGTTCTCATACCCTCATCTACCAGGTCGCATGCAATCTTAAGAGCAGCCTGGGCAGTTCTCTTACCATTACGGGTCTGCAGCATGTAGAGCTTCTTATTTTCAACAGTAAACTCCATATCCTGCATATCTCTGTAGTGGTTCTCCAGAGTGGAGCAAACCTCTTTAAACTGAGCAAATGCTTCTGGGAACTCCTGCTCCATCTGAGCGATGGGCATCGGTGTACGAACACCAGCAACTACGTCTTCTCCCTGGGCATTCTTCAGGAACTCACCCATAAGTTTCTTCTCGCCGGTAGCTGGATCACGGGTAAATGCAACACCTGTACCACAGTCGTCACCCATGTTACCAAATGCCATAGACTGTACGTTTACAGCTGTACCCCAGGAATAAGGGATATCATTGTCACGACGGTATACATTCGCACGAGGGTTGTCCCAGGAACGGAATACGGCTTTGATCGCACCCATCAGCTGCTCCTTCGGATCATCTGGGAAGTCTGCGCCGATCTTCTCTTTATACTCAGCTTTGAACTGATTTGCCAGTTCCTTCAGATCATCTGCTGTCAGCTCAACGTCCTGCTGTACGCCACGGTCTTCTTTCATTTTGTCGATGAGCTCTTCAAAATATTTCTTTCCAACTTCCATAACAACGTCGGAGTACATCTGAATAAATCTTCTGTAGCAGTCCCAAGCCCAGCGTGGGTTGTTAGACTTTTCAGCAATTACGTTTACTACTGTCTCGTTCAGTCCAAGGTTCAGAATCGTGTCCATCATACCTGGCATGGAAGCACGTGCTCCGGAACGAACGGATACAAGAAGCGGATTCTCTTTATCCCCGAACTTCTTCCCGGTGATCTCTTCCATCTTAACGATGTATTCATTGATCTGTCCCTGGATCTCATCATTGATCTCACGGTCATCTTCATAGTACTGTGTACATGCTTCTGTTGTAATCGTAAATCCCTGTGGTACCGGAAGACCAAGGCTGGTCATCTCAGCAAGGTTTGCACCTTTTCCGCCGAGGAGTTCACGCATGTCTGCGTTACCTTCACTGAACAAATAAACCCATTTGTTTGCCATGTCTATAAATTCCTCCTAAATTTAATAATAGTATTATGGTTTGACTTGCAAAATAACATTTGACTAGTCGCTGTGAATATTATAACACAAGTTCCCCCCAAAGATAAAGCATTTTTTTCCCAGAAACCCTTTTTTTAGCGGATTTCACAAAAACTTCTAGATTTTCTACTTGAATTCCATGGATATCCGCTGGAATTCCTCCTGACTCAGGGGGCGGAATTCACCCGGAGCCAGATGGTCATCCAGCTGGATTCCTCCTATGGATACCCGTTTCAGATAGACGACAAAACATCCTGCCGCTTTCAGCATCCTCTTCACCTGATGCTTGCGTCCCTCATAGATCGTGAGAAGACCTGAAAACACCGGCTGATTCTTTCTGTTTCCCGGTTTTATTCCTCTGGCCAGACCCTGTATATCCCCAAGAACCGCTGTCTTTCCACGAACCAGATGGGAAGCGCCTGCCCTGCCGCCCCTCAGCTCGATCCCCTGTTCCAGCCGCTGGTGGTCTTCCTCAGAGAGCTCACCCAGCGCCCAGAAAAAGTAAGTCTTTTCCACATGACTTTCCGGGTTCATGAGCTTCTGATTCCAAATGCCGTCATTTGTAACAAAAAGAAGCCCCTCTGTGTCTTTATCCAGCCGCCCCACCGGATGAAGCCCCGGCACGTCTGCACTGCGGAAATATTCCATCACCGTCCGGTGTCTGTCGTCCCTCACTGCTGTGATACAGCCCGCCGGTTTGTGAAACATATAGTACACATAAGAATCCGTTTTCCTCTCCATCCTGTCTCTTTCTCCATTCTGGCAGCCCAACGCTTCGCGCAAATTTGAGAAGCCCCAAAAACAACCTTTGTTTTCGGGGCTTCTGTTATTATGTTCCCTGATCACTGTTTTGATCACTTATAGTTTACGATCTTGCCAAAATCTGCTTTGAGGGATGCTCCTCCCACAAGACCACCGTCGATATCTGGCTTAGAAAACAGCTCTGCTGCGTTTCCAGCATTGACTGATCCACCGTACTGAATACGTATCTCTTCTGCTGTAGCACTGTCGTAAACCTCAGCAATACAGTCACGGATCGCCTTGCATACTTCCTCAGCCTGGTCAGAAGATGCTGTCTCACCAGTACCGATGGCCCAGATCGGCTCGTAAGCGATCACCGCTTTCTTTGCCTGGTCAGAAGTCACATTCTGGAATGCGATCTTGATCTGCATACGGATCCAGTCAATGTAGATTCCCTGTTTTCTCTGTGTCAGGGACTCCCCACAGCAGATGATCGGCGTGATGCCATGTTCAAATGCTTTCAGCACCTTCTTATTTACTGTTTCGTCGGTCTCTGCAAAGTACTCACGTCTCTCAGAGTGTCCGATCACCACGTATTTCACTCCCGCATCGGTTAGCATGTTAGGAGCGATCTCGCCAGTATAGGCACCGCTCTCTTCATAGTACATATTCTCAGCACCAATTTGGATATTGCTTCCCTTTGCAGCTTCCACACAAGGGATAATATCGATGGCAGGTACACAGAATACTACATCCGCTTCCTCATTTGCCACAAGAGGTTTTAATTCATTTACCAGTGCAACCGCTTCACTTGGTGTCTTGTTCATCTTCCAGTTGCCGGCAATAATTTTCTTTCTAGCCATAATTTATTTTCTTCCTCCTTCACGGATCATTAATCTATTCAAGCAGATAAACCCCATTCCTATTTGTCGTCAGCAGCCGCCACACCTGGAAGCTCTTTTCCTTCCAGGAACTCAAGAGAAGCACCGCCGCCAGTAGAAATATGTGTCATCTTGTCGCCAAATCCCAGCTGGTTTACTGCTGCCGCACTGTCACCGCCGCCGATGATTGTAGTAGCGCCTTCCAGTTTTGCCATTGCCTCAGCCACTGCGATAGTTCCTTTGGCAAAATTCGGCATTTCAAAGCAGCCCATTGGTCCATTCCATACAACAGTCTTTGCTCCAGCCACTGCCTCTGCAAAAAGCTCAGAGGTCTTTGGTCCGATATCAAGTCCTTCCATATCTGCTGGGATCTCACCGCGTCCAACGATCTTCGAGTTCGCATCATTGGAAAAATCATCTGCTACCACGGTGTCGATAGGGATCAGAAGCTTAACGCCTTTCTCCTCTGCCTTCTTCTCCATATCCAGGGCATACTGCTTGTAATCCTCTTCCAGAAGGGATTTTCCAACTTCTTCTCCGTGGGCTGCCATGAAAGTATATGCCATACCACCGCCGATGATCAGCGTATCTACTTTGTCAAGCAGGTTATTGATAACCGAGATCTTAGAAGAAACCTTTGCCCCGCCGAGGATGGCTACAAATGGTCTCTCTGGATTGTTCACTGCATTTCCGAGGAAATCGATCTCTTTCTGCATCAGATATCCAACCACTGCCGTATCTACATAATTCGTAACACCTACATTGGAGCAGTGTGCCCTGTGAGCTGTACCAAATGCATCGTTTACAAATACATCTGCCAGAGAAGCCAGGTCTTTGGAAAATGCCTCTTCGTTCTTTGTCTCCTCTGCACGGTAACGGGTATTTTCAAGAAGAACTACTTCTCCGTCCTTCATAGCCTCTACCGCTGCCTTTGCATTATCACCTACTACATTGGCATCCGCTGCAAATTTGACTTCCTGTCCCAGAAGCTCAGAAAGACGTTCTGCTACCGGCGCAAGAGACAGCTCTGGTTTGGGCTCTCCTTTTGGCTTTCCAAGATGGGAACAGAGGATCACCTTGCCACCGTCTGCAATTAATTTTTTGATTGTTGGAAGCGCTGCTACAAGACGGTTCTCATCCGTAATCTTTCCATCCTGAAGAGGTACGTTAAAATCACAACGAACCAGCACCTTCTGTCCTTTTACATTAATATCATCTACTGACTTTTTGTTTAACATTGAATGAATCTCCTTTCAAAAATAGTTCCTGTTTCAGTCTGAAACCTAAGTCGGATTGAAAACGGGCCCGGTCCTTACAGACCGGACCCGTTTGGGTTTCACATTTATATTCGCCGAAGTATCGATCATCGGCGGACAACCTTCCGTATATTAAGCCAATTCGCTGAAATATTTGATTGTCCTTACCATCTGGCTTGTGTAAGAGTTCTCATTGTCATACCAGGAAACAACCTGAACCTGTGTATTTCCATCATCCATAGGAGATACCATAGTCTGAGTTGCGTCGAAGATAGAACCTGCTGTAGCACCAATGATATCGGAAGATACGATCTCATCCTCATTGTAAGCATAGGATTCTGTAGCGGATGCCTTCATTTTAGCGTTGATCTCATCAACAGTAACTTTTCCTTCTACCACTGCTACGAGAATTGTAGTAGAACCTGTAGGACATGGTACACGCTGTGCAGAACCGATAAGTTTGCCATTCAGTTCTGGAATAACAAGACCGATCGCTTTGGCAGCACCTGTGCTGTTAGGAACGATATTTACTGCTGCGGCACGGGATCTTCTGAGGTCACCCTTTCTCTGAGGACCATCCAAAGTCATCTGGTCTCCTGTGTAAGAGTGGATTGTGCTCATGATACCAGATTTAACCGGTGCCAGCTCATTCAATGCCTTAGCCATAGGCGCCAGGCAGTTTGTTGTACAAGAAGCTGCTGAAATAACAGTATCCTCTGGTTTCAGTGTCTCATGGTTTACATTGAATACGATGGTAGGAAGATCATTTCCTGCTGGTGCGGAGATAACTACTTTACGGGCACCTGCTGTGATATGAGCAGAAGCCTTGTCCTTGGATGTATAGAAACCTGTACACTCAAGTACAACGTCAACTTTCAAGTCGCCCCATGGAAGTTTCGCAGCATCTGCCTCTGCGTAAATTTTGATCTCTTTTCCGTCTACAATAATAGAATCATCTGTTGCAGAAACTTTATCAGCAAGAGCATATTTACCCTGAGCTGAATCATATTTCAACAAGTGAGCAAGCATCTTAGGGCTTGTCAAATCATTGATCGCTACTACTTCATAACCTTCTGCTCCAAACATCTGTCTGAATGCAAGACGTCCGATACGTCCGAATCCGTTAATCGCTACTTTTACTGCCATTTGTCGATTCCTCCTAAAAAAAATATACTTGATTTACGTTTGTTAAAATTTATACAAACTCTCTGCTTCCTATTCTAACCAATTACCAAGCAAATTTCAAGGGGTAATATCGTTTTTTTTGAAATTTCTGCTGTTGCATGCCCAAACCACGAGCGTCTGGCTGAACGATGAGAAACATGCTTTGTGAGTTTCCCACGTTCACGGGCGACACCATGTCTAGCACCTTCCGCACAAATAATAAACCGGAGAAAACACCTCTCCGAAAAGAAATGTCTTCACCGGCTGAAAAATCAGACAAATTCTATGACAAGCCATTGTTCAAGTCTAATGGTTTTTGGCCCTGGCAAATGCTGCAGATTGCTTCGTTGTTTCACATCCTGTTATACAGATCTTCGTATTTTCTGGCGGAATTCGCCCAGGAAAAGTCCATCGCCATGCCGCGGTCAATGATCTTGTTCCAATCGCGTCTCTTACTATAATAGATATATTTAGCATAGCGGATCGTATTGAGCATCTCATGGGCATTATAGTTGGCAAAAGAAAATCCGGTTCCCTTGCTCTCGTACTCATTATATGGCTCCACGGTATCCTTCAGACCGCCTGTCTCCCTGACAATAGGAACCGTTCCATAACGGAGGCTCATCAGCTGGCTGAGTCCACAGGGCTCAAACAGGGATGGCATCAGGAAGGCATCGCAGGAAGCATATATTTTGTGGGAACGCTCATTGGAATAAAAAATATTCGCCGACACGCGCTCTGGATATTTCCATGCAAAATGCCGGAAAAGATGCTCGTATTTTTCCTCACCGGTTCCCAGAACCACAAGCTGGGTATCCTCCGCACAGATCTCCTCGATCACATAGTCAATAAGGTCAAATCCCTTTTGGTCGGTAAGTCTGGACACGATACCAATCATAAACTTTTTATCATCCTGGGCAAGTCCCAGTTCTTTCTGGAGCGCCCGCTTGTTCTTGATTTTTTCTTTGCGGAAAGTTCTGGCATCGTAGTGCGCCGCGATCATCGGATCCGTGGAAGGATTGTACTCATCATAGTCCAGACCATTTACGATTCCCGTAAGGCAGCCCGACTTGGCATTAATAAGGCCATCCAGCTTTTCTCCATAAAATGGCGTCTTTATCTCTTCAGCGTATGTATCGCTGACTGTAGTGATCTGGTCTGCGTACACAATTCCGCCTTTCAGATAATTGGCATCCCCATATGCCTCCAGCTTATCCGGTGTAAAATAATAGGCATCCAGTCCGGCGGTATCCATCACCGTTTTCTTGTCCCAGATCCCCTGGAATTTCAGATTGTGGATCGTCATAATGGATTTGATTCCGCGGAAGAAATCCCCCTGCTGAAAAGAATCTTTCAGATATACCGGAATCAAACCAGTCTGCCAGTCGTGGCAGTGGATGACATCCGGCCGGAAATCAATCAGTGGAAGGGAAGACAGCGCCGCTTTTCCAAAAAAGGCAAACTTCTCTATATCCTGATAGATCTCCCCATATGGTGTATTTCCATTAAAATAAAATTCATTATCAAGAAAATAAAATTTGACTCCCTGATATTCCATCTCAAAAATCCCCACATACTGCTTACGCCATGCGAGTTCAAGATAGAAATGAGTGACAAAATGCATCTGATTCCTATATTCATCCGGGATCGCCGTATATTTGGGGATCATAACCCGGACATCAAATTCATCTTTATTAAAGTATTTTGGCAGTGACCCCACAACATCGGCGAGACCGCCCGTTTTAATAAATGGTACACACTCTGAAGCTACAAATAAAATCCTTTTCATGTCTTTCCCTCCATTCACATGGTATCCCATAAGTAATACGATGCCGGGGGCAGAAGGCATTTTGCCCCCGGCATCGTGTTTGATTATAGTATACACTATTTGGGGAAGATAGAAAAGGATTTTTTTTATTTTACATATCTAATGTTTACCCTTATTTTTGTATGGCACCGCCACACTAAATTTACCATAAACCCGTTTTTTATCTGCACCGGTTACATAAGCTCTGATCTTATAATAATAGGTTTTGCCGAGTTTATGTTTTACACTGGTGCATTTGGTGACCTTACCCTTTCGGATTGTTTTTACGCGGAGGTATTTTCCATTCTTTTTCCTGCTCCGGTATATCTGATAACCTTTGGCCTTGCTGACCTTCTTCCACAGGAGGGCAGCTTTTCCGTCGCTCCAGTATTCCGCCGAGAACTTTTTGACCTTAGCTGGCGGCAGCGTAACTTTCACAGTTGAACTATAGCTGCTGTAAATCTTTTTTCCACCCGCTTCTGTTTTAAATGCTCGGAGGCGGAAACGGTGAGAGGAAGCATACCCATACTTTTTAGAATAGGACGTTGTTCCTCCTTTTGAAACCGTCTTTATCTTCTTGTACTTTTTCGTTTTTTCATCGTATCGGTAAAGCCTGTATCCACTGGCACCGCTAATCTTGTTCCATTTAAAATAGACACGGTTTTTTCCTTTCTTTACCGTGGCAGTCAGTTTCGGTTTGCCCAAAGTCTTTCCGGAAGGCGGCGTGGTCGTATGAGCCGCTGATGCCACGGTCACTGGAAGAGCATTGGACAACCTAAGTGTCACCTCTGACAGACTGCTGCTTTCTGCATACTTTATGACAGGATCATTGCTGCCATCTGTTTTACCTGCAAATTCCACCTTGATCTGATAGTCTGCGCTGGCAGGCTTCACGGACAGAATTCCAAGCTTGGCATTCTCACTGTTTTTGAATATATCCTGATTCTTTTTCCCTGACAAAATGATATCCACCATATAGGCGCTGCCCTCTTTTTTAACCGCAGCACTTTTCACGGTACTTGGAATCGAAGCGTCAAAAGTGAAATCCGGCTGATCCATCGTACCGCTGATGGCTGACACACGCAGCTGCACACGCAGGGATGTGATGGTCTTTGTCTTTCCCCCTGGTATGGCCAGCGACACAGACACATTATTCTTATCAGCGCTAAGTATGCCACTGCCGTTTCCTGCCGCTCTGGCAGCCGTGGGAACCGTGGCAGCAAGCAAAAGTGCTGCCACGAAGAATAAAATTATTTTTTTCATTTTTCTCACGAACCTCCCTATCCATATCACGATCCGAATTTGGATCCTGTTAATGTAATATCCGGCAGAGTATCTGGAAGCTGGATCACCTGGGTATCACTGACGATACGCTCTCCTTCTAACGTCAGGGCATCGTCCACCCGGTAAAGTTCACCGCGAACCCCCTTGATCTTCTGCAGGGAAGCGGCATCCCACTGACCAGGCTCTACATAGTATACCCATGTTCCGTTTGAGGTCTCGCCAAGATTTCCCTGTTCTGGTACTTCGGCAAAAATAACCTGGCCTGCCTGAACAGCGTCCTCTTTTGCACCAATTACATTTCCTTCTGTATCATATAATACAACAACATTGTAAGCAGGGTTTCCTTTATAGGTTCCCGTAAAGATCAAAGAACCTTTTTTAATTACATCAGAATCCTGGCTGCCATACTTATAGTCTGCAGTGAGCACGCCAACTGCCGGCGTATTCTCTTCTGCTTCCATAAATTCCAGATTGTCTCCCGATGGCCCGCATATCTCGATCTCCTGGATGGAAATCTCACCGGACTGCGGAATGGTCATTTTCACATATCTGGCATCGTAGGTACCGATCCAGCTGTCTCTTAAATCTTCCTTCACAGAATCAAACCACACAGTCTGTTCCCCGGTTCCAGACAATCCTGTATAACCTTCTTTTACTACCGTCCACGCGCTCCCATCTGGACTGACCTCGATGGTCATCCCGGTCAGGGCATCTCCCTGATATTTCAATGCTGTTACCTGCTCTGTCTTGTGCATATCGATGGTGATCACTGCGTTTCCTTCGCTTATACCGTGATAAGTCCCAGCCTCTGTTCTGTCCTGATCGAGAATCCGGTCGATGCTGTGTACTTTCTTTTCACCGATGCTGCCCGGATCTTCTGCGTGATACCCACTGTCTGGATCTTCGATATCCGAATCAATCGCCACATCATCCTCTGATGTCATGGTGGTTTCAACAGTCCATTCCGTTTTATTCAGCACGCCATCTGTCTGAATCTTAACAGATCCCGCCTGAACCGGATTGGAATAATTCAGATACTTATCCACTGCCCGTACCTCATACTCCATAACCCTGTTGTTTATGGAGGAAATGGAATCCACATATACCGTATTCTGAGCAGTGTCAATTAGCTGGAAGCCGACTACTTTCGTCTCTTTTTTTCCATTTGAAGTCATGCTTCTAAGAATCTCATAACCGAGTATCAGGTCCTTATTCTGTTCTGTTGAAATAGTAACCTCTACCTGGTTTGATTTCGCCGCCACGGCAGCAGTTACCACATCCTGGTTCAAAATCGTTCCCTCTTCACCGGTATGGGCTGCGCGGTAATCTCTGGCATCGTCATTTACATAATACAATGCCTTTGTCTCTGCTTCTCCGTATTTTTGGGCGTAAGCCTTTGTTTCCTCATCCGGCACCATGCCCCACCGCTGGAAAAACGGCAGAATATTTTTATTTGCTGCGGCACAGGCGAGACGCATAAGATTCTGGTCCGTGCCTCCCTTCAATGACAGGCCTGGCTGTGGTGCTTTATCAGGATTTCTGGAATAAGTATCCACACGGGCAAAGAAGAGGTTGTTAAACTGCTCTTCATAATCATCAAAGATATGTCTGTCGTCCGTATGATTATCAAATGCCAGATGAAGCTGCCAGTATAATGCCAGCTGCGTACTGACATTGGAAGAGCGGCCGATGGTTCCTGAGGTCACCTTCTCGTACACCTTTGGATAGTGGAACCTGGTCTTGCCCGGCGTCTTCGTCAGAAGCTGTGCAAAATAGTTGTTCGTGATCTCTGCCACCGCATAAGTTCCCTGGTTGATATTATGGCCGATCTCATGGGCAACACCCCATCCGAAGCCAGACCAGTCATTCGGTCCGCCTGCCAGTGTGGTAGATCCCCACTCCACTCCAATGTGGTTACCCGCCGCATACATAAATGCGCCAGCAAACATTCTCATGTACCGTATATTCAGATGCTGTGCAGGCAGGGCATTGTTACCTCTCTTGGCGCCTGCGTCATCACTGAGGCCCTTGTGCTGATAGAACAATGTCATCGTATCTTCCATCGCCTTCAGGGAGTTATTTAATTTTTCTGTTTTGTCTTCTGCATTCTTGATCGCCGCCCAGACCTGCGTGGCAGGAACCGAATACATCATATCCTTCATCATGATATCTGTCGCATTCAGGATACAATTGGTTACATCGTAATCATAATCTACATTTTTTGTGCCAGTATGTTTTTCATCGTGTCCTGGCTGAATTGTGTTTACATAGCTTTCAAGCTGTTTTACATACGCGCTGACCGCCTCCGTCCGCTCACTGCCGGTCTTCCCGTAGACGCTTAATACTGGAATACTGCTTCCACCGCTGATGCGGACAGCATACTGGTCAGAAGAATTATTTCCAGTGTAAGCGATATAGAGCTGGCCGCCCCTTTCAAATGTATTGGAAGTGAGCTGCGGAACCGTGATCTCATTTCGTCCTATCTTTAGATTGATGCCTTTGGCAAGACTATTTGCCTCTGCGTGATGCTGGGTCACGATCAGCTGAAGATTTGTGGAGTCTCCAGTTCTCT